>NZ_JBOZCJ010000010.1:0-61754 GCF_051265215.1 Actinotignum stranguriae | reverse complement strand
GTGTATCGCCTCTTGACCAGGCATATGCGTGCCGAGGAAACCGTACTTGCCTCTTGACAACATATAGAAGCGTCACTATGGCGCCTACATGGCCAAAAAGCGCACTCTGACTGCCTTGTCCGCCCGTGGATGCGGCGCGTGGCAGCCCGGACCGAACGAGTTTTCCATCCAGACACGTCACGCCACGGCTGTCAAGAAAGCAAGCTTATTGAGGTGCTCGACCTCAATAAGGCCGACTTCACGCTCTCATAACAGGGCAAACCCCGGATATAACACCAACCATTGGGCGTGTGGACTGTTTTTGTACCGGGTATTGGAGTCTGTCCGGGAGGTGAGACACACTGCGGCGTCGTACTCAAAACAAAACCTGCGCAAAATGGCTAGTTTTCAGCGATTTCCGTCACACGGGACTATTGTCCGGGGAAATGCTCCATGCGAGCTGATAAAACTCTGGGCAAATTAAGTTATGCTTGACACATGGAAAATCATCAAGATTTCAGTGGCATCCCCACTGACCTAGAGGAGCACAAGGTTGCCAGGTGGGCGTCGCTCCTCGCTAAAGCCACCTGGGTTGTCCTCGCGCTTGGACTCGTTATCGGGCTGGTCTTCTGGGCCACGGCAAGCGGAAGTACCGGGCAGGATCTTGGCGTCCTGAGCTGGTGCATTACTTTTGCCGCTTCCATCGCCTTGATGTCCATCCGCCAATTCCTGCTTTCGGAAAGGAGGTAACGGGCCATGCTCATGCAAGGTATTACGTATAACACCACCATGGCGCTCGTTGCCGGTGCGATTATGGTGCTCGTGGTTCTTTTCGCCCGCGTGGCTGCGAACCCGAATCACCGCACCCTGGCCGGGTGGGGCTGGACTTTCGTCGCTACCGGTGCCTTCCTGGGGATTACCGGTATTCATATGACCCTGACCTGGCCGCTGGCCCAGATCGACGGCGCTTTCTGCTGCTCCGTTGATAACATCACCTTCGGTGAGCCGGCAGCCTTCTACGGAATTTTGACCTTTATCGCCGGTATTGCGATTCTGCGCGCTGAAAAGCTTGCGGATAAGGGTGTGCGTCCCCTCGATTTGGTGGCCACGCTGCGTCCGCTTCTCTACGTGGCCGCTATTGGTGGCTTCGGGCTGGTGCTTTTCGGTATCGCGGGTATGCATTTCGGTATGTGGCGTCCCCCGGAAATCGAGCCGGTTGCGCGCCTCATGGCCGGATCGCTGATCGAGCCGCTGCTGGTCATGTTCCTGTACGTGGGCACCGGGGTTTCGGCGATCCTCTCCCCCTTCGTTCCGGATAGCAAGTGGGTGGCGCGTATTGCCGCCATCCTGACCTGGGGCGTGGGCATGCTGTGGATCTTCCTGTCCCTCACGGTGTTCTACAGCCACGTGGGCTTCTTCCCTCAGCCGGACGGTTCCTATATCTAATAACAGTTCCTATATTTCACATTTCATGATGTCGCCGTAGCGGAAACGCTAGTGCACATCACACGATCCGCGGGGTTTGGCGATGTTCCTGGTGAGCATCCCGGACCCCGCGGATTGCTATTGTTGCTGTCGGAAAAGATGGACTGCCGAGAGACTGAACGTGTTCGAAAATCTGGTTCGAATAGATAAACGGCGATGTCGCGCTCGCGTGCGGGATCAAGTACTCCCCCACTTTCTGAGCCGTAGGCGACGATGGCGGTTGGCTGCTTGGTTTCACAGATGTGCCGAATTTCTTCTTTGACGATGGCGCGATTTGCGGTATTTTTCACGCAGCCATGGAGTCCGATGGCGAGCGTTGAGCCACAAGGGATTCCAGCCAAAGCGTATTCGTCTGAATAAGGTCCGCACATGCGCACATTCGCAATTACAGGAATACCCTCGTGTTGCGCCCAACTTCCAAGTAGCTGGTTGCGATAAACCGAATGAAGCTTCTCGGCCGCAGGCATATTCGCGTATGTCGAGAAATCGGGAGAAATGATTCCCCCAAATTCTCTCAATCTATTGATATAACGTTCCGGGTGTTTCCAGAGTCGTTCGAACTTGTAGTCATCTTCGTAGAAATGAATCCACGTTCCGCTATCTGCCTTGCTTCGTTTTGAGGCAGCTTCGGAGAAAGCAATGAGCTTCTTAGGGATTGCCGTGCACGGATCTATGATAGGGATTCCCCACGGCTCGGCACTATCGAGCCGTTCTAAGAGGTTCCAGTTTCGGTTATTCTTTCTTGGCTTTTTATCGCCGGAGGTGGGTGACGGCACAGGGGAGCTTGTGGTAATGACATTGTGGCCGTACTGAGTTATATTCGTGAATCCACTTAGCACCAATCCGGGTATTTCTTGCATTCCAATTCCAAGTAAGCGTTTAGCTTCGCTAACCATGTATCCTGCCAAAATTGTTTTTACGGCCACACCATCTAGAAACATCGGGTTTCTGTGGTGGTTTTACAATCGCTTTGAAGGTGGATAGAGCACAACACCGTTCGTGATGTCGATAATTTTTTCGGGGAAGTCGCGGTAATCGAGCGAAAGGTATTGGTTGAGGCGTCTGGGGCCATCGTGAACAATACTCACGATCTCAATCGCAACAACGAAGAATTCATCGTATCTAGGATCGCCCATTTCAATCCCAAGCTCGCCGGCATTATCACTTTCGAATGCCGCGAAAAAAATACCGATGTATTCCTCACCATCGGCAAAAATAATGCGATAGTACACATCCGGATGATCCCAGTAGTAGCCCTCAAGAACATCTACTTGGTCTCGTTCCTCTGGATGTGTGATGTCGGTCATTTACTCGTCCTCTTTGTAGGTGTGGCGGGAACGATGTGTGCACCACTCTTTGAATAATGGATATTTGCCCGAGTTGTCGGTTGCCTAATTTTTTGGTTCCGCGAACGATAAATACCGATCACTACCCCAAAGTCAGCAACCTCTTTATTCGAGTTATTGGGCAAGCGGGATCCGTAGCCGGCGTGTCGTAAAACGAGCTTCTGGATCGTGACGATGTCTAAAGTGACTGCAGAACGTGACGGATCGTATTCGGGCTGGCCGGGCATGTGCTTAGCCTGCCTGCCGAAATGAATCTCGGTCGTGAAGCCGTAAACCTCACGGAACTTCAGCTTATGGTAAGGAATCAACTTGCTACGTGGTTTACCCATATGTCTCCTCCGGTTGCTTCAGTGGATCTCCCGGATAGACCACGGTGTTGTTCGTGATATCGATAATTCTCTCGGCAAAGTCCCGATAGTCGATGGACAAGTACTGGCTGTACCGGCGCGGACCGTCATGGATAATCTCACGGATCTCAAATACCAGAACATGAAACTCGTCGTAACGGGGATCGTCCATTTCGATGTCTAGTTCACCGGCGTTGTCGCTTTCAAAGGCTGTGAAGTAGACCGCGCGGTAACATTCACCATTGGAAAAAGCGATCTCGTAAACGGCATCAGAATGCTCGTTGTCATAATCCCACACAAGCCCAAATTGGCTGTCTTCTTCAGGGTGGAAAAAGCTATCGTGTCCCATTATCTCCTCCTTGGATCTGCTGGTACTAAGTGCGCTCCGTTTTTGGAATAGTGAATCGTAGCCCAGGTTGTGGGCAGCCCTGGATCGGAACTGCTGTGCCGATATATGCCAATAACTTGTCCGAGATTGACGATCTCCTTATTCGGACTGGATGTATATTTTGTCCTCACCGGCGTATCGTAAAACGAGCTTCTGGATGGTGAGAATATCTACTGTCACAGGTGAACGTGACGGATCGTATTCGGGCTGGTCGGGCATGTGTTTAGCCTGCCTGCCGAAATGAATCTCTGTGGTGAATCCGTAAACTTCACGGAATTTCAGCTTATGGTACGAAATCAACTTGCTACGTGGTTTACCCATGTGCTTCCTCCGAATTCTTCGACGGATTACCTGGATAGACCACGGTGTCGTTCGTGATGTCAATAATCTTCTCAGGAAAGTCCCGGTAATCGACGGACAGATATTGGCTATAGCGGTGAGGGCCGTCATGGACTATCTCCAAGATCTCGAAATCTATGACAGAAAATTCGTCATATTGAGGATCGTCCATTTCGATGTCGAGTTCACCGCAATTGTCACTTTCGTAAGCAGTGTCGTAAACCGCGCGGTAACACTCGCCATTGGAAAAACTGATCTTATAAACGGCGTTGGGATGTTGGTTGTCATAATCCCATACCAGTCCAAATTGACAGTCTTCTTCAGGATGGTAAATTTTCTTCATTCCCATTATTTCTTCCTTGGATCAGCCGGAACTATATGCGCTCCGCTTTTTGAATAGTGAATGGTTACCCAAGATGTAGGCAAGTCGGGTCTTGTGGATTGTCGACGGTATAAACCGATTATGAATCCACAATTCACGCGTTCTTTATTGGAATCTTTTCCGCGCCGCGACCCTGTTCCGGCGTGCCGTAGAACAAGTCGCTGAATCGTGAGAATATCTACCGTGACGGGTGAACGTGACGGATCGTATTCGGGCTGGCCGGGCATGTGTTTAGCCTGCCTGCCAAAATGAACTTCAGTGGTGAACCCGTAGACTTCGGGAAACTTGAGCTTGTGATAGGGAATGAGCTTGCTTCGCGGCTTACCCATTCACACCCCCGATACAAAATCAGTACAACTTTTCAGAAAAAGGTGTAGGTTTATAGAATGGTTTTGTAAATAGTATTCACAGCCAGCTTCTAGCTGGTCTATATGCCGCTCCTGGCGTCATGATTATCGTATATCTGCGATTATACTTTTGACTAGTGTATTAGGATATAGTGCGTGATGTCACATGCAATTATTTAGCGTACGCCCTTATATCAATGGCGCACTATCACAGCAGCGGCCAGGAAGCTCCCGAAAGAGCCCCTGGCCGCTACTTTCTACGCGCCTTTCACCGCGGGGATATAACCGAGTTCGATCCTATTCCATACCGCCGTTTAGCTGTGCAGGAGAGCGAATTCCTCCTTGCTGGCGTAGGAGGTTTGGGTGCCGCGCTTCGTTACCGAATCGGCAGCGTAGCGATTGGCCATCCGCAAGGAATACTCGATATCGCCGGTGGCCACCACGTAATGCGAGAAGCACCCGATAAAGGCATCGCCTGCGCCAGTGGTATCCACCGCCTCCACCGGCGTTGCCGGCAACAGCATATCCACGCCCTCGGCCACCCAGAGCACTCCCCTACCGCCGAGCGTCACAATAACGTTGCGCATGCCCGCCTCCAGCAACGTATGCGCGGCATTGCGAACATCCGGGATAGTTTCTACCGGCATCCCGGTGAGCAGCGATAGCTCACTTTCATTGGGTGTGAAATAGGTGCAGGCTCGCACCCGGGAAAGCAGCAGATCCGGCTGGGCTGGCGCAGGGTTGAGAAGCACATCAATTCCGTGTTTCACCCCGAATTCAATAGCGTAATAGACCGTTTCCAGGGGAATCTCCAGCTGTAGAACGATCAGTTTGCACCTGGAAATCTCAGCCGCCGCGGCATCAATATCGGCCGGAGTCAGCAAGGAATTAGCACCCTGCACAATAATGATGGAATTCTGGGAATCCGGATTGACGAAAATAGGAGCCACCCCTGATGTTGCCGCGGTACGCAGCACGTAGGTGGTATCAATCCCGTTGCGCTCGAAATTCGCGACCGTGTTATCGGCAAAGAGGTCATTACCCACTCGGGTCACCATCCGCACGGCCGAGCCCAGGCGGGCGGCGGCCACCGCCTGATTGGCTCCCTTTCCACCACAGCCGAGCGCGAAATCAGGCGCCTCCACGGTTTCGCCGTCTCCGGGCATACGGTTGATATAGGAAATAAGGTCGACCATATTTGAGCCGATTACTGCGATATCCATTAGTGTGCCTCTTCTGCTGTATTGTTCTTCGCGCTGCGGGAACTAGAAAGCTCCGTGGCCTGCCCTTCCGGTACCAGGCCAGTATGGACCCGGAAACTCCGTGTACCGCCGGGTTCCACCCAGATGAGGGTGCCGGCCTCCTTCGCGGCCAGGAAACCTTCGGGCCGGCTGGTCCCCGGAAGCACAAAAGCAGCTACCTGCTGGTCTAAAGTCCAGAGGATCCACCGGGTCGCCACGGGGAATTGCGCCGTCGAAAATTCTGTGAAGAAAGCGTGCCCCTCCGGGGCCGCGAGTTCAAAACGTGCGCTCTGCCCGTAGCGGGGCAAGTCATCGGCGAAGTACACGATTTCCGGATTGAAGCTCTCCGCACCTTCCAAGGAATCCGCATCAATGTCACCGGCGATAATTCGGTTATTCAACTCGGTCCATTCCGGCGTGGGCGTTACGTGCGCGGGAATGGAGCGGCGCAAGTGGAAACTACCCGCCGGGAGCGACTGGCGCATGACGCCGCCGGGCACGAAAGCATAATTCATATGGCACATGTACTGGAGGGGCATCGGCTGGCACGGAGAAAGATTCTCCACATCCATACCGATGGTGAAATCGGTTGCCCCGGCACTCAGTGAAACCGTGGGCGTGGCGCGGTAATGATCGCCAAACCCACGTGCGTATTCATAGGTGGAAGCGAACCGAACTACGCCGTCGTTCCCAGAACCGTCGATCTCAATCCAGGCGCGATCCATCGTGGCGCAAGAAAACTCCCCGTGCAGCACGTGAGTATCGTCCGGACTGGGGCAGCCGGCCGCAAGCAATCCGGAATGGAAAGCGAAGCAGCCGTAGGTATCCGAAATTTCGTGGGCTGGGCGCGGCTGAGTAAACATATTTTTCATGCGCAGCGAGATGCCGTCGAATTGGGCGTCCCAGATAATTCCGCCCATAAATGGCAGAACCTCAATATAGCCGCGCGAATTATGCACGGTGAGCGAGGCAACGCCCGAAGGATAGCGCTGCGCAATCACCCGAAACTCCGGGGACTTGGCCAGGCAGCGCGGTGCCTCGGCGAACTGGTCCTCACGCAGATTAATAGTGAACGTCATAATGATCTCCTTTGTTCATAACAGTGACGTTTTAAAACAGCACGACAGGTGGGCGCGATCATGCCGCAGCGCACGCGCGATCCTTACGATAAATAGAGAAGAAGTAGATGAGCACCGCCACGAAGCAGCATAGCGATACGATGAAGGACGTCTGCATTGACCCGGTCTTGTCCGAAACCAGTCCCTGAATGACGGGGATCACCGCGCCGCCGATAATCGACATAACAATAACGGCACCGCCGGTTTCTGTATGCCGCTTATCCTCGATGGCGTCGAGGGTACGTGAATAAATAGTGGCCCAGCACGGCCCGAAAAGCCCGGAGGTTACGATGGCGGCGTAGACCGCGGTCATATTCGGTACCAGTACTACGTAGCTGAGGGCCGCTACCCCGGCCAGGGAATACAGCACGAGGACCAGGTTTTCGTTCAGCTTCGTCATGAGAATATTCGCGATAAATTTCCCGGTAAAGAAAGCCGCGAAAGCCCACACCATGTAGTTACTGGCGGTACGTTCATTAATCGACGTATCGAGGGTGAGAGCGAGGCGAATCGTGAAGGACCACACCGCCGTCTGCATACCCACGTAGAGGAATTGGGTGAGAATCCCGGTGCCGAAGCGCTTATTGTGGACAAGATAGCGCAGCGTTTCGCCAATGGACGCCCGGGACTGGTGGTGCGCGGCGTTGAGCGGTTTACACGACGGCAATTGCGTGAGCGCCACCAAAATAAGTACGACGGCGAGCACCAGAATAATGAACCTATAGGGCTGCAAGGTGCGCTGGAGCATTTCCTGCGCAAATTGGGTTTTCTCCAGGCCGCTCAGGTCATCAAGCTGCTTATGAAGAGCCTCTCCTTCCGTGAAAATCAGGTATTTACCGAGCAGAATTCCGAAAATAGAGCCCAGCGGATAGAAAGTTTGGGAAATATTGAGCCGCAATGTAGCGCTACGCCGCGGGCCAATCATGGTGGAATAGGTATTGCAGGAGGTCTCCAGGAAGGAAAGCCCGGTAGCAATAGCGAACAGCGCTGCCAGGAAAACGGAGTAGGTTGCCATATGTGAGGCCGGGAAGAACATCGTGCAGCCGATGATATAGCAGCTCAGACCCACCAGGATCCCGGTTTTATACGACCATTTCCGGATCACCCGCGAGGCGGGGATGGCCAGCAGGAAGTACCCGCCATAAAAGGCGGATTGCACGAAGGCGGAGGCGAAATCAGAGAGCTCGAAAATTGATTTGAATTGGGTAATGAGCACGTCATTGAGGGACGCGGCAGCTCCCCACAATGGGAAACAAATAGAAATAAGAATGTATTGGAGCAGCGGAGTGCGGTTGAGATAACCGTCGCGCAGCTGGAGGGAGGGATCTTTAATGAGACCGAAGCTGGTATTGGGAACTCCGGATTCTTCTTCGTGCGGTTTTAGTGTGGTCCGCGGTGGGGCGTCATTGCCCGATTTTCCTGACATGACTAGTCCTTCTTTTGTCAAAGTTCGCCCGCGGGTGGTGGGTTGCGGCCTCGCTGCCACCCCACCTCCCGGATGGAGAATATTCGGTTGTTTTTGCTGGTACTTGTTCGGGTGTTTAGTGTGTTTAGCGCTGTAATTCGGCGAGGATCTGAACTCCGGCGGAAGCTCCGATGCGATTGGCTCCGGCTTCCACCATGGCGCGGAAATCAGCGGCGCTGCGGATTCCGCCGGCCGCTTTCACCCCCATCTCTTCCCCTACAGTTGCCCGCATGAGGGCGACAGCGTGTTCCGTTGCCCCACCGGAGGAAAAGCCCGTTGAGGTTTTTACGAAATCCGCTCCGGCACGTTGGGCAGCCCGGCAGGCGTGCACGATCTCCTCATCGCTGAGCAGGCAGATCTCAATGATCACCTTGACCAGTGCGGTGGGCTGAGCCGCACCCACTACCGCGGCGATATCCGTTTCCACATCCTCCCAGCGTCCATCGCGTGCCGCACCCAGGTCTATGACCATATCTACTTCGGTAGCCCCATGCGCGATAGCATCGCGAGTCTCGAAAGCTTTGGTTGCCGAAGTACTGGCCCCCAAGGGGAATCCAATAACGGTGCACACCTTGACGCCGCTACCCGCAAGGAGGGTCGCGCAAGTTTCCACCCACACCGGGTTAACGCATACCGATGCTGTTCCCAGGTCGCGGGCCTGGGAGCACAGTTCCTCAATTTCGCCGCGGCGTGCATCGGCTCGCAAGAGTGTGTGGTCGATGAGCTGTGCGGGATGTGGATAATGATCGAGAGCGGGCATCATGACTCCTTTGTATGTTTCCCACCGTGATTCACGCTGATAGCGGGAAACTCCACCACCGTAGTCTCCCCTAGCAGTCTCACGCTACTGATATAACACCGTTCCCGGTGTTCACGAGTGAATCTAGGCGAGAGCCCCGCTTGCGCGCCACGCGCTGCCCCGCGCTTCGGCAGCGTATAGAACGGCGTCAGCTTGCGGGAAAACCACTGTGGCGCGGTTACGGAGCGCGCATATTGCCACCGATGTTCGCGAAAGGAACATTTGTTACACGGCAGCTTAGCCTTGTTATCCCTCAGCGGTTCAACTTCGGATCACTGCGTTCAGACTCATCGTCAGGCCATCATCGTCAAAGCCCGCGCGGTCCCAACATCGGTGACCAGGCGGGACACATAGCCATTGGCCAGGGCTGCATAAATTGCTTGGAGTTTATCCGGCCCTCCGGCGACCAGGATCTTTTGCTCCTTTTCGCGCAACTCGGGCAGGCTAATCCCGGTGGCGCGATTATTGAGATCCGGGAGGCATATCCGGCCCTGCGCGGTAATGAAATGGGTGCAAATATCACCAACCGAGGTGGTGAGCAGGCGCGTCATATCCGCATCCTCCAGGCGGAAACCTGCCAGATAGGCCAGATTCGAGCGGGCATCCCCCACGGTGTAGAGAACCACCCGAGTGCTGGCCCGCTGCGTGCGCGTAGCTCGCAAGCGCGCCTTCACGCCCGGATCTTCACGTTGCTGAGCACTGAGAAAAGCCGGGAGCTGGAAATACACGGCCTGCCCGCCGCAGGAGGCGGCAATGCGTTCCATCACCATCGTTTCATCAATGGTGCGCACGCACGCCCCGATGCAGCACGTGAGTTGAATAATGGCAACGCCTTTGCGCGGAATACGAGGCATATGGCGGGAGACCGCTTCGGTCGTGCGCGAAAGGCAGATGCCGATAGCGTCGCCGTCACGAATCTGTTCGCTGAGCACCTGCGCGCCCACCCGCCCGAGGGCCTCGCGCATATCTTCCGGCGCGGAACTGGGAGGACTGACCAGGCGCACATCCAGTAAATTGAAGCGTTCGCTCAAACGCGCGCACAGGAAAGCATCATCTTCACGCGGATCATTGACGGTAATCCGCACAAAACCGCGTTTGCGGGCGTGGCTGAGCAACTTGGAAATCGTGGAGCGAGCCAGGTGCATCCGCTGGGCGACCTCATCCTGACTGAGACCGGAGTAATACAGTTTTGCGGCATCAAGCGCATCAATATCCCGAGTAGAAAGACCAGAGTCCACGTGCACCACCTCGTCGTCGTACCTCACCACCGCTAGTGTAAGCGAGGCTTCCCGCGCACGTAACAACGCAGTCGCCGCGGCGTCGTTCCACCCGGGACCTGTGATTACACCGGGGCGCGGCCTTAGCGTTAGGATGGAGAGCGGCATCGGTAAGGGCACACGCCACAGCTGTGCCTCGCCCGATACCGTGACGGTGAGATCCCTAAGGAGAGGCGAGTAGATCTAGTGAGCCACGACCAAGATATTCAGCTCCACGACTCCGTTGACCGCACCACGGCCCGCTCCACTGAAGATTTTGACGCCCCGTTGCGCGCGGTTGTGCGGCGCCTGAGCACGATGCTCGGTCAAGAAATCGCCCAGCAGCACGGGGAAGAAACCCTCGACCTTATTGAGAAAGTTCGCGCGGCTGCGCGTGACCTAGATTCGGAGACGGCAGCTTCGGAAGTGCAGCGCTCCCTGGATGATATGTCCACGGATACCGCCATTATTCTCACCCGCGCTTTCGCGGAATATTTCCTGCTGGCCAATGCCGCGGAACAAACGTTCCGTATCAAGGTTATCGGTGATAAAGAGCCGGCCGAATCCTGGGTGCCGCGCGCAATTTCCCGAATCTATGACGCGGTCGGGCTGGAAGGCCTGCAAAAAACCGTCGATTCGCTTGATATTCGCCTTGTTTTTACCGCTCACCCCACCGAAGCGCAGCGGCGCGCCGTGCTCACCAAGCTACGCCGCGTCTCGGAAATTGTAGAGACGGAAACGGAAGAAGGCAGTGAAGAACGCGCCCGCCAAGATCGCGAACTCGCCTCGGTGATGGAGAGTATCTGGCTCACGGATGAATTGCGCCGGGTACAGCCCACTCCTCTGGACGAAGCCCGCAATGTCATGTGGTATCTGCGCAGCCTCTACACGGATACCCTTCCCGATGTCATCACGGATTTCCGTGACGAACTGGAACGTTACGGTGCCCGCCTTCCGGAAGACGCAGTGCCGATTCGTTTCGGATCCTGGATCGGTGGGGACCGCGACGGAAATCCTTACGTCACGGCAGATGTCACCGCCGATGTGTTGCGGTTGCAGTCCAGCACCGCTATCGATATTGCGGTGTGGTTCGTCAACCGCGCGATGCTCAGCTTGTCCATTTCCTCGCGTCTTTCGGGCGACGACGCCGCACTGCTGGCTTCTCTGGAAGAGGACTTCCGCTTCCCGGACCTTGTGGATGAAGATTCGCGGGCTCTTTACGCGGAAGAACCCTACCGGCTCAAACTCGGCGCTATTCGCTCCAAACTCAATAATACGAAGGTGCGCATTACCACCGGGGCCGAGCACATCCCCGGCCATGATTACGCAACCGGATCGGAAATTCAGGAAGAATTCCAGCTGCTCCGCGATGCACTGCGCCGCCACGGTGCGGAACGGGTAGCCGATGGGCTGCTCGCCACCGCCCAGCAAATTATTCACGGGATGGGCCTAGGGCTAGTCATTTTGGATGTCCGAGAGCATTCCGAGAAGCATTTTGAACTGCTGAGTGAATTGTTCAATCGCTTTGGTGGGCTGGAGGCGGATTACGCAACGCTGAGCCGCGAAGAACGCACCGTGCTGCTGGGGCGGGAACTGGCTTCGGCACGCCCGCTGGCCCCCGCGCTCATTAACACCGATGATTCGCCGCTCACCGCGAGTTCGCAAAAGACTTTCGAGGTGTTCCGGGCGATTCGCCAGGCCCATAAGATATACGGGACCGACGCCATCACCACCTATTTGGTCTCCATGACCCACGGTCCTGATGACATCCTCTCCGTGGCTCTGCTGGCCCGCGAAGCCGGGATTATCGATCTGGAAAGCGCGGAGAAACGAGCAGATCTGGGATTCGCTCCGTTGCTGGAAGAAGTGCCGGAACTGCGCCGGGCCGGGGATATCCTCGATACCCTCCTTTCCGATCCTTCCTATCGGGAAATTGTGCGGCTACGGGGTAACCGTCAGGAAGTAATGCTGGGCTACTCCGATTCCAATAAAGATGCGGGTGTGGTGACCTCCCAGTGGGAGATTCACCAGGCCCAGCGTCAATTGCGCGACGTCGCCGCACGCCACGGCGTGACCCTGCGGCTCTTCCACGGCCGCGGTGGCTCGGTGGGGCGCGGGGGTGGACCCACCTATGACGCAATTTTGTCTCAGCCCTACGGTGTCCTGGACGGGGAAATTAAGTTCACAGAACAGGGCGAGGTTATCTCCGATAAGTACACGCTGCCGGCCCTGGCACGGGAGAATCTCTCCCTCACCCTGGCTGCCGTGATGGAGGCCTCCGCCCTGCACCGCGAACCGCGCAATAGCAATGTGTCGCTCAGCCGTTATGACGAAGTCATGGATTTCCTCAGCGGTGCTGCGTACCAGCGCTATCGGGTTCTTGCCGATGATCCCGATTTGCCTGAATACTTCGTGACCTCCACTCCGGTGGAATTGCTGGGCGATCTCAATATCGGATCACGTCCTTCCAAGCGCACCACCTCGGAAAAGGGCTTGGATGGCCTGCGAGCTATTCCCTGGGTTTTCGGGTGGACCCAATCCCGCCAGATCGTTCCGGGATGGTTCGGCGCTGGTTCTGGGCTCCGGGCTGCTCGCGAAGCCGGTTACGGTGAGGATTTGAAGAAGATGGTGCGCGGTTGGCAGTTCTTCCGCACCACGATGTCCAATATCGAGATGACCCTGGCGAAAACTGATATGGATATTGCAGGGCATTACGTACGTACGCTTGTGCCTGAGCGTCTCCACCATATCTACGCGGAGATTCGCGAAGAATACGAGCTGACGGTGCGTGAACTTGAGGCCCTGCTGGCTGAGGATGACCTTCTTGACACCCAACCGGTTCTCCAGCGTACCTTGCGTATCCGTGACCAGTATCTCAAACCCATCCATTACCTCCAGGTGGCACTACTGGCGCGGGTTCGGGCTGATGCGGCTTCGGGCAAGGAGCAATCAGCTGGTGAGCAGCGTGCTCTGCTCACCACGATTAACGGGATCTCCGCTGGAATGAAGAACACGGGATAAGCGTTAAGGAAACCGAATGAAGCGTGCGGCGAACTCACCGCGCGAGATGAGGCTCAGTACCGACAAGGGCGCCGGTGCTGAGCCTCATTTTTATCCGGGCATCTTTTGAATGGCGGCGGCGCATGGGGGGCTTCGGAACTCGTTGCTGCGAGCACCACCTCGGTTTCCCCATTTATTAAGAAAAAACCTGTGTTTCGAGCGACACCGGAGTTATTTTTACACTAAACTGAAACCGTGGAACGAACGCATGGAAGAAAAGTGGGTAGGAAGCAACGCTTCAACGCTGACGATGTTATTCGGGCAGCGAAGGAGGTTGGCGTCTTTACCTTCACTATGAGTGATATAGCAAGCAAGATCGGCGTCGCGACCCCCGCGGTGTACCGCCTCTACGATGGCCGCCAGGACATTGTGGATGCAGTCGTTCGGCGTGCCGCCGATGAAACACCAATCGTGCTGGCGGGCACAGATTGGCACGATGCCATTGAGCAGGCAGATGCGAATCTGCGGCGCACCCTGGATGATTTCGTGGGTCTGGGTGAGGTGCTGCTGTGTAACCCGAAATTGACGGTGCATTTTGCCCGTCAGCTCCAAGGGCTCTCCCGGGCACTGGAAGATGGCGGTTTTTCGCATCGCAAGGCGGTGGCTTTCGCATTTATGGCAACCGGGCGGACTATTCTCCACTATGTTACGGAAAAGGCTTTCCGTAACATCGATCTGGAGGGTCTGGATGTCATGGAGAAAACCGGGCCGGATCTGATTCCCTTCCTCGAGGATGCGGCGGAGGAGCCCGCGGGCGCTCTGGACGGATACGAAGCAGTGCTGCTCCGATATCTGGAGGACCGGGAGCGCTAGGCGCGGCCTTTTGCTGTAGTTGCGGGGCTGGAACACGACACCAGCTAGCGCACAAGAATCAACCTGTACACGGGCGGGTACCGAGGAAACGGTACCCGCCCCTTAGTTTGCCAGGCGGACATCATTCTTCCTGAATGATATCCGTATTTCCACAGCATCGTCCTCACCCCGCGCCTCAGCTCCGAATCCAGGACCTACCGCTTGGTGCTCTGCTGCACCACTGCGTACCCGTGCAGGGTCACATCCAGCCCCCGATTCTTGGGCTGATCCGCGGTGTTATGCGGAGCGCGTTCCCGAGCCGCAGCCCAGGCATCGTAAGACTCCTGCGCATCCCAGCCGGTCACCACGTAGTACTCCTCCACCCCGCGCACCGGGCGCCACAGCTCGAAGAAGGAGAATCCGGGCGCGGCATCCACGGCCGCTTTGCGCGCCGCGAAACGCTGCTCAATAACCTTTTCCATCCCGGGAAGGAAGGATAGCGCCACAAGAGAAACAAAACCCGCCTGCGGGGTTTCCCCGTGCTCGACTTCGGGAAGATTGACTACATCAAATTCGAGCAGCTGCGCGCTCAGGTCCGCATGGGCAGCCGCGTGGCGGTTCTCCTCCATCTTGCGCGGATGTGCCGCTGGATCGCTACGCCACGCTGTGAAATCTTCCTCGGACTCCCATTCGGTGACCACCAGGTAGCGCTCCCCTTCGTTGAGCGGGCGCAGCAACCGGAAGGATAGGAAACCGGGCCGCTGATCTACGGCACCTTCGCGCGCAGCAAAACGCGCTTCGAAGTGCTCGCCAGCACCTTCCGGAACAGAAATAGCATTGATTTTCACGACGGTCATGGAGGCTCCTTCACCTTGAATAATGGGACGTGCACCATAGTAACTCTCTTGGCGCCCCGCGCTCCGCATCGTGGAAACTTCACCCTCCGCTCCCCCGCCAGTGCCACAATAGGGCGCATGCCTTCCCACGTATCAGATGTACGCTTCGGAGCACAGATGGCCGCGGGCGCCGGCCTGGGAATGATCCCCCTGGGCATGGCCTTCGGACTTCTTGTCATCCAGTACGGCCAACCGTGGTGGCTTGCTCCCGCGCTGTCCTTCTTTATTTATTCCGGCTCGGCTGAGCTGCTCGCCGTCGCCCTCATTAGCGCACACGCACCGGTCCTCACGATTCTCCTCACCATCTTTTTCGTGAACGTACGTCACGTTTTTTACGCGTTTTCGTATCCCATCGCGCAGCTCACCCACCCGCTTGCCCGCATGTATTGCGTCTACTCCCTCACCGACGAAACCTACGCGATCACCACCTCGCATCCGGGCGTCTGGAACCAACGCCGGCTCATCTCTCTCCAAGCTGTGCTCCAGGCATGCTGGGTTGGTGGCGGACTACTGGGAGTAGCGATTGGCGGATTCCTCCCCGGGCAGATTCGTGGTGTTAATTTTGCGCTCGTCGCCCTTTTCATCGTCCTCGCCCTGGACGCTTTCCACGCACGCCGCGATATTCCCGGCGTGCTCGGTGCCGGCCTCGCGTTCCTGCTGGCGCAGCTATGTGCGCCGAGCGCCCTTCTGCCCGTCGCGATGAGTCTTTTCGCGCTGTTCTTGGTGGTGCGTTTCGTGGTGCGCACTCGTGTCAAGAAGAACGACGGCGCAGCACCTTCCCCGGGCGGCGCAGCAGGCGAGGTAGGTGATCTGCGATGACTAGCTATCTCCTGGCTGTCCTGCTCGGCTCTTTGGCTCTCATGCTGTGCCTGCGCGGGATTCCCTTCCTCATTTTGCATCCGCTGCGCCGCTCGCGCCTGGTTCGAGCGCTCTCGGTCTGGCTCCCGGTGGGGGTGCTGGTCATTTTGGCCCTGGCGATGGTACGCAACGAAGTCCTTCCGGTGTCTGCTGAATCTGTGCTGTACGTGAGCGTAGCCAGCGCCGTCACGATCCTGGCGCACGAGCTTTCTGGGCGCCGCATGCTCGTTTCCCTCGCCGCCGGTACCCTCACCTACATCGGCTTGCTAGCGATCTAGAATCTGGGGTGACGCTTGCGCCACCGGAAGCAAGCGGAAGACGGCTGAGGAGGATCCGGATGTCTCAGGCCCGCAAGCGTAGTTTCGTGAAGCGGCACCCCTACCTCACGCAGATTTTTCTTGCCTATGTTATTGCAGTCCCCGGGTATCTCCTCTATACCGCATATACGGGACAGCTTAACCCGGGGGCTTCGTGGGACCCTCAAGCTTTCATTTTCCTTTCGGTTTTCTTCACCCTCCTCCCCTGGGTGACCACGTACCCGGTTATTCTCACCTGTTACCAGGTGATCGCGCTCATCACCGCAATACGGGGGAAGCCGCTGCCGGTTCTGGAAGTAGCGCATGATGTCTGGACTATCTTTCTAGCGCTTAGTTTCCATTTGGCCGCTATCTCGATGAGATACAGGGTGGTCTTTTATGCCGATTGGTCGGAGCAACTCGTCAATGACCAGACGCATACGCCGGTCCACACTGATTTTCAGCCATTTTTAGTGCTGCTGTGCATCGTATGCTCGGTAGCTTTTCTTTACGTGCGGCTCAAGCCGCTCAGCCAGATCCCGCCACTTCTCACGGTTCTCTGCTTCTCGTGCATCTATCTTGGCAACGCGATTGTTATCGTATGGACTATTCAAACATTCCGGCCTGGGGGACCTGAAAATCTCATTCTGTTGTTGCCGGTCACCGCGGTAGTGTTGATCTCCGCGAAAACAATCATCGTGAAAATCCACGAATTTCATTCCCACGCACCCCAAGCTATCCAGGAGACTCAGGCGGATCGGCGGGTGCCGGACATCCAGGATGCGCAGGATGTGCAGAACGGGCCTCGAGTTCAGGATACCCAGGAGGAACGGGCGGTCGGATCTGGCGTGCTCGCCTACTTTGAAAGGATTCTTTCCCAAGCTAGAAACTGGCCCCTTCTCGCTCTGCTCGCCCTCATCCCTGTGCTGGGTATCTTCCTCCTTATTCTGGTGCTTTTCGGCCAGGAACCAAACGCCGCCATCAAAGCCTTCACGGAAACAAGTGACTGGACGCTTTCGCAGCGCATCGCACCTCCCAATACGTACTACGACGAACACTATCTGTGTACCGTGGCAGCCGGTGGGCACCCGGCGGTAGTCAAACCGATCCGGGACGGAGTGCGCGGCGGGCATCGCATTACCGTGAATCGCCAACTTCTTATTGCGAATGCTTTCGAACAGGTTCTCGAAGAAAAGACCCCGAAGGCACATCGGGCAATCCGCAGCTTCTATAACCGTTACGGCTTCCCGCTCTCGCGACTCATCTGCACCCGCCTCGCAGCGGACGTCGTATGGCTCGCTATGAAACCCCTGGAATGGCTGTTCCTGGCAGTTATTTACCTTGTTGATACTCGCCCGGAGGACCGTATCGCAATCCAGTACACCGGCCGCCGCCGTGAGGACTTCACTGCCGGGTAATCTCAAGCGCGAGTTGAAACTGAACTAATAGCGCAAGGGTGTGTGTAATGTAGCTGCCGTTGCGCTTTGATTTCGGGCAAACGCTGCGGTCTTCCCGCGAGAGTCTCATGGACCTCACGAACTTCGATAGTCACATCGGCCCCGGGCGAGGGGGTATCTGTTTTCAGAGCTGTACTGCGCTTGTCGTACATGCGAAGTACATCCCGAAAAAACACCCCATCTCCCGCGGGCGAGGTAGGTAGAGTGGGTCATTCTCAAGCGTCAAGGCTGCAAAACGTGCATTTTGGACTGTTAGGGGCACAGAGTGTACGCCACGGACATTAAATCGCGCAAAAACTGTCACCCACGTACATTCTGTTAGGCGGCCTGGGCTCTCTCCTCCTCAAAGTGCGCATGTCGAACCGTGGTCCCCGCCAAGCGCGCGTAGGGAACGCGAAATCGCCCCGACACGGTGCTCTCCCGCACACTTTGTTTGCGGGCACGGTTCACGGTAGTTCCGGGCCGGACCACTTCGTTTCCAGGTTCGGTTCATGCGGCTCCGTGAATGCAGTGGGGAGCAGATCCGGATGCCCGGATCTGCTCCCCACTCATTGCGTTGTGTGCGGTGTGCGCCCTGAGCTAGCTCACTCGAAGGCAAGCCGCGCGATAGGCGCGTGACGCACGCCGCGGTTATGCGGCTTTAGCGCGTGGCGTACGCTGCACCTGTGCAGCTTATACGGCCTTAGCGCTTGACGCGCGCCGAGCCACCGCGGGCGAGGTTCTCTACCTCGGCACGGGTAGCCATGGTGGTATCACCCGGCGTGGTCATGGCGAGGGCGCCGTGGGCGGCCCCGAGTTCCACTGCCTTCTGGACATCACCGTATTCCATGAGCCCGAAGATAAGCCCGGAGGCGAAGGAGTCTCCCCCACCCACGCGGTCGAATATCTCTAGGCCATCACGCTGGGTGGCCTGCACGAAGCCCTGGTCACGCTTCCATGCCACTGCACCCCAGTCGTTGATGGTTGCCGAACGGACCTGGCGCATCGTGGTACCGATGGCCTTGAAGTTCGGGAAGGTTTCTGCTGCCTTCTCAATCATCTTGTGGAAGGATTCCACCTGGAGATTATCGAGGTTTTCATTTGCGCCTTCGATTTCCAGACCGAGGCAGGCGGTGAAGTCCTCTTCGTTACCGATCATGACATCCACGAAGGGTGCCAGGGACTTATTCACTTCCTGCGCGCGGGCCTTTCCACCGTGCAGATTCCACAGCGAGGGACGGTAGTTGAGGTCATAGGACACGATGGTGCCGTATTCCTTGGCCTTCTTAATAACCGCCAGCGCCGTTTCCGAAGCTTGCTCCGAGAGGGCCGCGTAAATCCCGCCGGTGTGCAGCCAGCGCACCCCGAGCTCGCCAAAGAGGTAATCGAGATCGATATCCTCCGGGGTGAGCTGCGAAATCGCAGTGTGGGCCCGGTCGGAACAGCCGACCGCTCCGCGCACCCCGAAACCGCGTTCGGTGAAATTGAGACCGTTACGAGCCGACTGGCCGATGCCGTCGTCGTCGACCCAATGAATAAAACGGGTATCCAGACCGCCGGTGAGGATCAGATCCTCGAGCAGCAAGCCCACTTCGTTACGTACCAGGGAAGTGAGGATCGCACCGCGCTTCTGGAAGGCGCGCCGCAGGCCGCGGGCCACGTTGTATTCGCCGCCACCTTCGGAGGCAGCAAACTGACGCGTGGTGCGGATACGCCCGGCACCCGGATCCAGGCGAAGCATGACTTCACCCAGGGAGACAATATCGTAGGTGGTTTCCTCGGCGGATTTAATCGTCAGGGCGTCGCTCACTTGCGAATCTCCTTAGCTAGATCGGATGCTTCTTGGGACAGACGGGTGATCTCCGCAAAGTTCCCAGAGGAAATCAGGTCGCGCTTGATCATCCACGAACCCGAAACGGACAGGATCGCCGGATCGGACAGCCATTCGGCCATATTCGCGAGCTTCACCCCGCCCGAGGGTACGAAGTAGGTATTCGGGAAGGGACCGCGCAGGGCCTTGACCATGGGCAACCCGCCCGCTTCCCCACCGGGGAAGAACTTCACCGCGGTGGCACCGTACTCCAGGGCCATCATGATTTCCGTAGCGGTCTGCACACCCGGAAGGTAGGGAATCTGGCGTTCGGCGGCCACATCGGCAACACCGGCGCTCCAGCCCGGGGACACGAAGAACTTCGCGCCCAGGTCCGCGGCGGTTTCCGCCTGGGCCCGGGTGAGCACCGTTCCAGCCCCCACCGTCATTCCCTCGATATCGCGCATGGCCTTAATGGCTTCCCCACCGGCAGCGGTACGGAACGTCACTTCGGCGCAATGGATACCGCCGGCGACGAGCGCGCGGGCCGCCTCGGGTGCCTGCGCGGCATCATCGATCACCACAACGGGAACAATGGGGTGGGTTTCCAGGAACGGACGAACGTCTGGAAGTTGCTGAGACACTACTTTGCCGCCTTCTTCATCTTGTCGATGCCGTCCCACAGCCCGAGGAGGTACTGGGTGCCCAGTGCCCGGTCATACAGCGGGTAGCCGGGGCGGCCTTCTTCGCCCCAAATCATGCGGCCGTGATCGGGACGCACGTAAATATCGGGGCAGGTATCGTAAATGGCTTCCACCGCGGCCTGCATATCGAGGTCGCCGTCCGCGGACCAGTGGGCTGCTTCCTTGAACGTCTTCTCCCCGAGGTACTTGACGTTACGCAGGTGGGAAGCGGCGATACGGCCGCGTTCGCCCACGTAGCGCAGGATCTCAGCAACGTTATTGGACGGGTTGGAGCCGAGCGAGCCGATGCACACGCACAGGGAGTGCATCGGGGAATCATTGAGAGCCAGGATTTCCTTGATGTCATCCAGGCTCTTGTAGGCACGCGGAATACCGAAGAGATCCCAGGCCGGATCATCCGGATGGCAGGCCATCTTAATGCCGACCTTTTCACAGGTGGGGATGATGCCGTCCAGGAAGTACTTCCAGTTTTCGCGCAGTTTCTCCACCGTCATATTCTGGTAAAGCGCCATGACTTCATCCAACTTGGCCAAGCGTTCGGGTTCCCACCCGGGCAGGGTGAGGCCGCCGGACTCTTCGGCCGTCTTATTGACGATATCCTGCGGGGTCATGCCTTCGATTTCGGAGTGATCGTAGTACAGGCAGGTGGAGCCATCCTCGTTCACGTGAGCGAGCTCGGTGCGCAGCCAGTCAAAGACCGGCATGAAGTTGTACACAACCACCTTGACGCCGAATTCCGCGAGGTTTTCCAGCGTGGTGCAGTAGTTCTTGATGTACTCGTCACGGCTCGGAAGCCCGAGCTTGATGTCCTCGTGGACGTTGACGGATTCGATGATCTCGCATTCAAGCCCGGCTTCGTGGACCTGGTCGATGAGGACCTTGATTTCGTCCTTTTCCCAGTTCTCCCCCGCCGCCTTGTAGGACAGGGTTCCCATAATTCCGGACACGCCCGGAATCTGCTTAATGTACTGCAGCGGAATCGGGTCGTGACCTTCGCCGTACCAGCGGAATGTCATTTTCATTAGTTGATCTCCTCGTGAATAGTGGCACGCACAGCGCCGGGACCGGCAATGAGCTTGGTAAACAGGGCTTCGACCTTTTCCGCCAGCGGAGTGGTATACAGGTCAAGGCCGAAGATATTGGCATTGGACAGAATGGGCTTGAGCACGGCGTGAGCGTCAACGCTTTCACCGAGCTTAATTCCCTTGAGGTGCCCCTGGAGTTCTTCCAGCAGCGGATCGGATGACGGCGTAAATTCTTCGCCATCGTCCGCGATACCGAGCAGGTACCGTGCCCACACCGCGAATACGAGCGGGATCACGCGCAACTTGTCCATATCCAGACCGCGGCGCTGATACTCCTGCAGCGTGACACCGAAACGGATCGGAATCTTCTGCGAGGTATCCATGGCGATACGGGCCGGATTGTCCGGCAGCGCGCTATTGGGGAAACGCTCTTCGAGGACTTCGCGCACGAAGTCCTTCGGATCGATGATCCCCGGATCGGTTACTACCGGCATCGCTTCATCATAGGCGAGGATATTGACCATCTTCGCCAAATCGGGATCGCGCATTTCCGAATCAATGGTCGGGAAGCGCATAACCGTACCGGACACTGCCAGTGCGGTGTGGAGCGGATTGAGGCAGGTGGTGACCTTCATCCGCTCGAACTTATCGCAGGTTTCACGATCGGTGATGTACACGCCGTAGTCCTCAAAAGGCGGGCGTTCGGCCGCGAACTTATCTTCGATAATGAGGTATTCGGTGGGTTCGGCGTTGACAAACCCGGCAATCGGGGTGCGCCCGAGGTGGTCAATACCCATGTCGGTAAAGCCAAGACCGGTCAGGTATTCCGAAACTTCTTCCGAGGGCCGTGGGGTGATCTTATCGATCACGGAAATCGGGAAAGCAACCTTGGTGTCATCACTGACCCAGTCCAGGAATTCCTGGCTGAGTGCGCCGCGCTCCACCCACCCGCGGGCAATTTGCAATATCGAATCGCGCAGCTTATCGCCGTTGTGGGAGAAGTTATCCGCAGAGATGAAGTTAATGGGCGCTCCGCCCGCCTGGTAGCGATGCGCGAGGAGCCCGGCCAGCAGTGCCATGGTGTTTTCATGGTTAGCGTACGGATCCGAAGCGATATCCGCGCGGGTAGCTTCGGAGAGCTCACCCTGGGAATCCTGAATGACATAGCCTTTTTCGGTAATGGTAAGAGTTACCGTGGTCATCTCCGGCTTGGTAAAAATAGAGACGAGCCGGTCAAAATCGCCGTCGCGGCGGGTGGCCAGGCCATCAGCCAGGCCGGCGATAACGCGGGTATCGCGCTTGTCCCCGGAAAGAATAACGCCCAGGGTCAGCAGATCAAAAGCTTCGAGCTGCTTTTCCATTTCAGCGGGATCCATGGGAACCACACCGGTAATCGGCCAGTACTTGCCGTCTGCCAGCATGTCATCCGCAATGCGAGCCAAGAAAATCCGGAAAATATTACCCGGGCCGATATGCAACCAGCGCGGGTTGGTGCGCGCGCGCTCCTGCGTGGCGGCCACATCAAAAGCCGGAACTTGAATACCGGCTGCTTCGTAATCACTCGCGTGGGAAAGCGAGCTGAGATTGAGTTTCATATACATCACCTTTGATAGTTGGATCGGGACAGCTCCACGTGCGATCCACCGGCGGCCGCCCCGCAGGATCGCGGGCATGCGCCGCGTTCCTGCCGTAAGGTCACCCGGTGAGTGAACACCGCTCCCGATGTCACCACCCAGTATTCCTTTATAAGACGACGAACTGGCCGGGCACCCCCGCACCCGTATGTTTCTTTACGTGAAACGCCCGTTCGTACGTATGAAATGATTGTACCTCATTTTCATTCCGGACGGCACCCCTGAGCGACGTGTGAAGTATTCGGATTCCGGGCCTTTTCTTATTCAACACTGACTGCCTGATATCCTCATTTCCATGTTTCACATATTGAAATCCCGCGGTATAATTTTCCCGGCCTGCAGTTATACCCTCGTTGAGTAAAGGAGCTTGAGGTGTCCGGTACTTCTCCTGAGGAGCGCGCTCCGCTCTCCTCCATTGATCGTGCATTGCTCGTTGTCGAGTTTTTAGCACGCCGCGGACCGGAAGGTGCTCCCCTCTCCGATATCGCAGCCGCGGTAGAGTCCAATAAGGCCACGGTTCACCACACTCTGCGTTCGCTGCGCTACCGGGATTGGGTGAACCAGGATCCCGACAACGGTTACTACTTCCTCGGGGACGGCGTCGATCCGATCATTCGCTACACTACGCGCACCCAATTCGTGGTGGACCAACTCCACCCGGCCCTGGTTGCTATTTGCCACCGCTTTAACGAGTTGGTGCACCTGGGCAAGCTATCCGGTCAAGTTGTCACCTACCTGGATAAGGTGGAGCCAGACCGGCCCATTCGAGTGGTTTCTTATATCGGGCGTAATGCGCCGGCCGTCACCACCGCGCTCGGGCGTGCCCTCCTGGGCGCGAATAACGTGACGGGCGCGGAAATTGACTGGTACCTGAGTGTCCCCACCGATACTCCCCCTACCCGCGCCGCTATCGAAGAATGTATCGAGCATGTGCACCGCTACGGCTGGGGTATGGAAGTGGAAGAAAACGAAGCGGGGATTGCTTGCGTGGCGGTTCCCGTGGATTTGAAAAACGGCGAGCGGGTAGCGGTATCCGTCACCGCGCCCGCCGAACGCCTGGGTGCGGCAACACGTGAAGCGGTGGCTTACGGCATCGCGGAAGAAATCAGCGCTATCGCCGGTTCCACCGGCGTGAGCGTTCCGGAGGTTCTACTGCCGCGCTCGGCGCGCTAGCCGGAACGCCGGGGGCAGCGATGGGAGCTTTCCTGCCGCGATCCCTGCCGGTGGTGGAAGTACGACGACGCCACTAGCTGCGCCGTCGTACCCCATCTCCGCTACTTCTTGCGCCGTTCGCGCACCCGAACCGAAATCTGAAGCGGGGAGCCTTCGAAGCCGAAAGTGGCCCGCAAGCGATTTTCCAAGAAACGCCGGTAGCCTGCTTCGATGAAGCCGGTGGCAAAAAGCACGAAACGCGGCGGACGGGTGGAAGCCTGGGTGCCGTAGAGGATACGCGGCTGCTTGCCTCCACGCACCGGATGCGGGTGCGCGGCCGCCAATTCGCTGAGGAAAGCATTGAGTTTGCCAGTGGGAATACGCTGGTCCCAGGATCGCAGCGCAGTGGTCATGGCGTTGGAGAGCCGATTGGTATGCCATCCGGTTTTTGCCGAAAGATTGACGCGCGCGGCCCACTGGATCTGAACCAGCTCCCGCTCGAATTCGCGGTCAAGTTCGAAGCGACGTTCGTCATCCACTTCGTCCCATTTATTGCAGACGATGACCAGGGCGCGCCCAGCGTCAATCACCTGCTGGATCACCCGAATATCCTGTTCGGTCAGCGGCTCGGAGGCATCGATAAGAGCCAGGGCCAGCTCCGCTTCCGCCAGCGCGCGCTGGGTGCGCAGATTCGCGTAATAATCCGCCCCGCGAGTTTGGTGAACCCGTCGGCGAATTCCAGCGGTATCAACAAAAGTCCACGGGGTACCGTCTAGCTCAATGACTTCGTCAACAGGATCGCGAGTGGTTCCGGCAATATCACTCACCACGGCGCGCGTTTCCCCAGCTAATTGGTTGAGCAGTGAGGACTTGCCCACATTCGGGCGCCCCACAATCGCGACCCGGCGCGGGCCGCGGTGAACGGGACGTGCCGGTACCTCGCGTTCCGCAGGAAGCGCACCGATGACCACGTCGAGAAGATCCCCCGAGCCACGCCCGTGCAGGGCGGATACCGGGTACGGCTCCCCCAGCCCTAAAGACCACAGATACGCCGCATCCGGTTCCTGCTGGGGCGAATCTACTTTATTGGCCGCAACAATCACGGGCTTGCGCGAGCGGCGCAGTACCCGCACCAGAGCCTCATCGGTATCCGTCATACCCACGGCGGCATCCACGACGAAAATAACGGCATCGGCCTGGTCAATAGCAATTTCGGCCTGCAGGGCAACATCGCGATCCAGACCGGCAACATCACGTTCCCAACCGCCGGTATCCATGAGGAGGAAGCGGCGATCCGCCCACTCGGCTTCGTAAGATACCCGGTCACGGGTCACGCCCGGAACGTCCTGCACCACGGCCACCCGCTTACCAACAATGCGATTCACCAGGGAGGACTTGCCCACATTCGGGCGCCCAATAACCGCCACCACGGGTAGCGCGCGGGCAGCCGCCTGCTCCTGGGGTTCCTCACCGGCCAGGAGCGCCAGATCGGCTTCGTCCAGATCGTAGGCGTCCAGACCGGCCCGGAGTACGCGTTCGGCATCGTCCGGGGCGGTCCCCTCCGTGCTCATATCACGGTATTCCTCAGTCATTCCTGTTCCTTTCGAGAGCCCTGTGCCAGCGCTCGCACCGCGGCCACCACGTCCGCAATACTCATCTGAGAAGAATCAATTGTAACGACTCCGTCGCGATCTTCCAGGAAAGAAGCGACCGTCGAGTCCTTCGCATCCCGCTCGCTCACTTCCGCGCGGGTAGCTGCTAGGGCAGCGGGCGCTACGCTTCCGCGTACCTCCCGGGCCCGCCGCGCCAAACGTGTTTCTTCCGATGCGGTGAGAAGAATTTTTGTGGGCGCATCGGGGGCGACGACGCTGGTGATATCGCGCCCCTCCACCACAATGTCCGGGTGCGCTGCAATAATGGCCCGCTGCCGGGCAATGAGTTCGGCTCGTACCTCAAGATTGACGGCCACCTGGGAAACTACCCGGGAAAGCTCCGGAGCGCGAATAGCGGCGGTTATATCTTCACCTTCGCAGCTAATCACCTGTTCATCAGGATCGAGGGGCATCTCAAGTTTCATTGTCCGCACCACGGCGGTCACGGCCGGCCCATCAGTGAGCTCCACGCCGGCACGCTGCGCGGCCCAGGCCGCGGCGCGGTACATTGCCCCGGTATCCAAGTAGCGCAGCCCAAGTTCCCGGGCAACCTGGCGGGACACGGTGGATTTACCCGAGCCGGAGGGTCCGTCAATAGCAATGGGATAGCCCGCAGCTTCGGGGCGTGGGATGCCCAATGTGCCCATCTCACTCATGCTCTCCTCCTTCAATAAAAGCTTGCCACTGGCGCGCGGCGAGAGCCCCGGTGAGATCCCGGGCAGCGGCCGGAGCTACAGATAACCGTGCCCGCCCTACTTTTTGGGACACGGAATGTTCAAGAGAAAAATCTTCAATATTCACGCCGATTTCCCCTACCTCGGTGAAGAGGCGGCCCAATTCACCCGGGCGGTCCGGAACCAGGACGGTTACTTCGGTGTAGCGCTGGGGAGCTCCCCCATGTTTGCCGGGAATACGCGCCACCCCGCGCCCACCTGCAGCGACCACCGCGGCAACCGCCCGGGCCAGCCCGGGTGCCCGCGCCGCACCCGCGGCTTCTTCGAGTGTGCTGGCCAGGGTGGCGGTGCGCTCGGCAACATCGCGAAGAACGGGAGCAACCGCCGCGCAATTACAGGCGATAATCGCGGTCCATAGCTGCGGATCCGAATGGGCCAACCGAGTCATATCGCGTAAACCTTGGCCGGCGAGGCTCAGCTCGGTAGCTGCGGCGTCGTTCAACGTGCCCGCCAGCAGGGACGACACCAATTGCGGAACGTGACTGACAAGGGCAACGGCGCGATCATGCGCGTTTGCCTCCACAAGAATCGGCATGGCCCCGCAATCCAAAGCCAGGGTGCGCAAGTGCACAATATCTTCTTCGCGGGTCTCCGGGCGCGGGCAGATCACCCACGGACGGCCCTCAAAAAGATCGGCATCCGCGGCGATCGCCCCCGAACGTTCCCGACCGGCCATGGGATGGCAACCCACGTAGCGGGCTCGTTCGGGATGCGCGGCAAGGCGATCCGCCACCACGCCCTTAACGGAGGCAACATCGGTGACAAGCGCGGTGGGGAAACGATCCAGGGCCGTGCTCACCACCTGCGCCGTCACATCCGGGGGAACCGCAACTACCACGAGGCTCGGCACCCAGGCATCTTCCGGAGGCTCCTCCCCCGCCCCCAGATCACGGGCGAGGGCCGCCGCGAGCGGAGAAGCATCCTCCAGATACACCGGGATATCGCGCAGCCGTAGCCGCAGTCCGAGGGAAGCGCCCAGCAACCCCGAACCGATAATAAGGACCGGACCGGCGCGCATCACATCCCTACCGAATGCATGAGGGCCGAGAGCTCACTTCCTGCGATAACCCTGCTTTTACCGGGGCGCAACCTCCCGGCATCAATAGTGGCGAAACGGGTGCGCACCAGTTCCATAACGGGGTGTCCCACTTCTTCCATAATGCGACGCACAATCCGATTGCGGCCCGAATGCAACGTGAGTTCCACGATGGAATTGCGCGGCTGCGATTCCCGCAGTACGAATTTATCCACCCGGATGGGTCCGTCCTCCAGGGTGATGCCCTTTTCCAACACTCGCGCGAGGCCACGCGTCACCTGGCCTTCCACCCGCGCCACGTAGGTTTTGGGGACCTCGTACGAGGGGTGGGTGAGCCGATGGGTAAGTTCGCCATCGTTCGAGAGCAGAATCAGGCCCTCGGTATCTTCGTCCAGGCGCCCGACGTGGTAGAGCCGTTGCTCGTATTTCTCCACGTACTGGGCGAGGCTCGGGCGGCCCATATCATCATCCATGGTAGAAACAACCCCCGGCGGCTTGTAAAGCGCGACGGTCAGGAGATCGGGTTTCACGGCGATTGGCATACCATCCACGTGGATGGTGTCACGTTCGGCATCCGCACGCGTTCCCATTTCGGTCACGACGGCGCCGTTCACAGCCACCCGCCCCTCGGCAATGAGCGCTTCGCAAGCGCGCCGGGAACCCACCCCCGCGTGGGCCAGGATCTTTTGCAAGCGTTCTCTCATCTTATTTCTCTTTCCACATCATCAAGGTCGGTTGCTTCGGGTAGATAGGGCGCCAGCGGAGGCAGGTCATCCAGGGAATTCATACCCATGGCTTCGAGGAAATACGGGGTGGTCACATACAGCACTGCACCGGTGGACGGTGTAGTGCCCGCTTCTTCAATGAGGCCGCGAGTGGCGAGCGTACGAACAACTCCATCAACGTTCACACCGCGAATTGCCGCGATCTGGGCACGGGTAACAGGCTGCCGATAAGCGATCACCGCCAGCGTTTCCAAAGCCGGCGTGGATAGTTTACCCGATTGTCCGCGGGTCACGTGGGCAAGAACAACGTCCGATACTAACGGATTGGTGTAGAAACGCCACCCCCCTCCCGCTTCGCGCAATTCGAATCCGCGCGGGCGCCCACTACGGTACTCCCGGGCCAGGTTCTCCAGCTCGGTGCGGGTTTCCGCTTCGCTCAAGCCCACCGCTTCGGCCAGGATGGCGAGGGGAACCGGGGTGGCCGCCACAAAAAGCACCGCCTCGAGTGCGGTGGCGGGGCAAAGATCAGCCACAGATTCTCCTTTAAGCTTCCGGATTCGGAGCGGCACGCGCACAGTGCTCGCCCTGATGCCCAGTCTAGTCGCTGCTCAGCGCGCTGGTTGGCGACACCTCGCCGTATTCCGCGGCGACGTCGCCCGCACCGGCCGCCCCGCGATCATCAGCCGGCGTGGGGCGCAGCACCAGTGCACCCAAAGGCTCATCCTGTTCGGCGGCTATCGCGCCCCGACGTAACAATTCCAAGACCGCCAAGAAACGGGCCACGACTACCTGCACCGATCTAGCGTCGGAGCAGAGCTGCGCAAAAGTGAAAGACTCGCCACCTCGAAAACGTTCTTCTAGGTAGGAAATTTGACTGGCAACCGGAACAACCGGGGAGTGCAAATGCTCCAGGCGAACCAGCGGCTCGGAAGTATCACGGGTGAAAGCACGGGCAGCCAGCAGGGCCAGATCCATGACCCCGAGCGGGAGGCGCACCTCCGGAAGCGCTTTCGCGTACATTTCCTCGAGGGGAACATCACGGCCCACCCGCCGCCCGGTTTCCTCCAGGCGTGCCCCGAAATCCCGAGCTACTTCTTTGAAAGCTCGGTACTGGAGCAGCTTGGCGAAGAGAAGATCACGCTGTTCAAGGAGCTCCCAATCTTCTTCTTCGCTTTCGTGGCGCGGCAGCAAGCGCGCTAGTTTCATATCGAGGAGGGTGGCGGCCACGACCAAAAATTCTGAGGTGGTAGATAGATCTACCTCCGGCCGAGACCGAATCCAGGCGATGAACTCATCCGTCACTTCCGCCAAGGCCACCTCGGTAATATCCAAGTTTTTCTTGGAAATCATGGAGAGTAGTACCGAAAATGGCCCCGAATACACGTCGAGATCAACGTCAAAATCGGAGGAGACATCAAAAAGGGTGGTCACGCCCACTCCCGCTTAGGCACTCTGACCGCGGGCAATCACTTCGCGCGCCAACTTCCGATAAGCTACCGCACCCGGGTGCGAGGGCGCGTATTGGGTGATAGGTTCTCCGGCTACCGAGGCATCGGGGAACTTCACGGTACGGGCAATATAGGTGTGGTAGACCTTATCCCCGAATCCTTCGTGCACGGATCTCATCACATCGCGCGAGTGGAGGGTACGCATATCCACCATGGTGAGGAGGACTCCGTCAATGGTGAGCCGGGGATTAAGGCGATCTTGCACCCGGCCGATCTGTTCGGTTAGTAGTGCTACCCCGCGCATGGCAAAATATTCCGCCTCTAACGGGATAATAACTCCGTGTGCGGCAGTGAGCGCATTGACAGTGAGGAGACCCAGGGAGGGCTGGCAGTCAATAATGATGACGTCATAGTCATCGAGAACCGGGCGCAGCACCCGGCTGAGAGCCTGTTCGCGTGCCACTTCATTAATGAGCACAATTTCGGCAGCGGAAAGGTCAATATTGGCCGGGACCACATCTAGGCCCTCCACTTTCGAATGCTGAATGATTCCCCGCACATCCGGTTTCGCGGCAATAAGTTCGTTATAAATGGTGCGATCCAGCGCGCGGGCATTAATACCAAGACCGGCAGAGGCGGCGCCCTGCGGATCAAAATCCACAATGAGAACGCGCCGGCCATACCCGGCCAGCGCCGCGGCGAGGTTAATCGACGTTGTTGTTTTCCCCACGCCACCTTTTTGGTTAGACATCGCAATAATGCGCGCCGGGCCGTGTTCTTTCAAGGGCTCCGGTTCGGGAAAATCCACGTTTTCAGTTTCAAAAAGCGCGTTCTGTTCGGTCACATCTCTAGGGTACCTAAACTCGGAGGATTTGCGGTGCCATTTCTGGCGAAGAGCGTAGAACGACGCCGCCGCGCCTACCCCGCTTCCTACTCGCTGCGCAGCGCCCGCGGGTGCGAGGTGGCATACACCTCTTTGAGCACGTCGGGGGAAACCTGGGTATAAATCTGGGTGGTGGTCACCGAGGAATGCCCGAGCAGCTCCTGAACCACCCGCACATCCGCACCGCCCTGGAGAAGGTGGGTGGCAAAAGAATGCCGCAGCGAATGCGGAGAGACATGCGCGGTAATACCGGCGCGCTCGGATGCCTGGCGAATAATGAGCCAGGCGCTCTGGCGGGAAAGTACCCGCCCGCGGGTATTGAGGAAGAGCTTGGTCACTCCCTCCCCGCGGGCGGCAAGCTCCGGGCGGGCCCGGGTCGTGTAGGCATCCAGTGCTTCCAGGGCGTAGCGCCCCAGCGGCACGACGCGTTCTTTGCGGCCCTTACCGAAGAGCCGAATCGTGGTGGTATCCGTATCGATATCATCGGCGGTAAGCCCGAGTGCTTCGGAGATCCGCGCTCCAGTTCCGTAGAGAACCTCCAGGAGGGCACGGTCGCGTAGGCCCAGGGGTGGTGGAGTGGCCCCAGCTGCCTCGATCATGGCGGTGACCTCGGCAATTGTCAGGGCTTCGGGCAGGCGCGCGGGGAGTTTCGGGGGGCGCACCCGGCTAGCCGGATTGGCCGGGCAAGCGCCGTCGTCGTATAAAAACGCATGAAAAGCCCGCACCGCGGTCACGGCCCGCGCAATAGAAGCCGGGGCCATTCCCGTGAGCGTTTCGGAAAAGGAGGCGACGTCCTCCTCGCGTACCTCAGCGGGGCTGGTGACCCCGCGGGAATCGAGGTGCGCAAGATATTTACGCAAATCGCGCCGATACGCAGCCACGGTATTGCGCGATAAGGCACGTTCGACACTGATATGGGCGAGGAACTGCGTAACAGCGCGCTGCAAGGGCGGGGTGCCGGGTTCAGCCATCTATTCTCCTTCGCGGGTGCGCGGTAGCCGCGCGTAGTGACGCGATAGTTAGGCGCTCAGGGTCTCGCGCCGGGCGCGAACGGAGGTGCACCCCGGGCGCGCGAAACCCGCGTGACCAGTAGACTAGTGCGTGGCACATCTCATGTAACCACAACCTTATGTTAGGAGAATTCAATGGCGAAGCTCGAATGGTCGCAGCTCGATCAGCGGGCCGTGGACACAACCCGGTTGCTGGCCGCCGATGCGGTACAAAAAACTGGCAATGGGCATCCCGGAACGGCTATGTCCCTGGCTCCGGCGGCCTATCTGCTCTACCAGCGGGTCATGAACCACGATCCGGCAGATTCTGCGTGGGTGGGCCGTGACCGTTTTATTCTCTCGGCCGGGCATTCCTCCCTCACGCAATACAATCAGCTCCTGCTGGCCGGTTACGGTCTGGAACTTGATGATATTAAGGCCTTGCGTACTCTCCACTCGAAGACTCCCGGCCACCCTGAATACGGCTATACCAACGGCGTGGAGATGACCACCGGTCCGCTGGGCCAGGGCCTGGCCTCCGCGGTGGGATTTGCGATGGCTTCCCGGCGTGCCCACGGGCTTTTTGACCGCGATACCCCGCTCGGTGAATCTGTGTTTGATCATTTTGTCTACGTGATTGCCGGTGATGGTTGCCTCCAGGAAGGCGTGACCAGTGAGGCCTGCTCACTGGCTGGCACCCAGGAGCTCGGGAATCTTATTCTCATTTATGATGACAACCGCATTTCCATTGAGGACAATACCTCCATTGCTTTCAGTGAGGATGTGCTGGCGCGTTACGAAGCCTACGGCTGGCACACCCAGCACGTGAATTGGATTAAGGAGGATGGTTCCTACCAGGAGGATGTCCAGGCGCTCTACGATGCGATTCTGGCCGCTCAGCAGGTTACCGATAAGCCCTCTATTATTAAGCTCTCCACCATTATTGCCTGGCCGGCGCCCACCAAGCAGAATACCGGCGCCTCGCACGGTTCGGCCCTGGGGGTGGAAGAAATTCGTGCCACTAAGGAAATCCTGGGCTTCGACCCGGATATTGATTTCCCGCTGGACGATGAGGTGCTCGCCCACACCCGTAAGAATGCGGCAGCGCGGGCGGCCGCGGCCCGCAAAGATTGGGATGCTCGTTTCGAAGCCTGGCGTGCCTCCCATCCGGAAGAAGCCGCGCTCTATGATCGCATCCGGGCCAAGAAGTTCCCGGAGGGCTGGGAAAAGAAGCTGCCGAGCTGGGAGCCGGATCCCAAGGGTATCGCCACTCGCGCGGCTTCCGGAGCGGTGCTCAATGCTCTCGCCCCGGTGCTCCCCGAATTGTGGGGCGGTTCGGCTGATCTGGCCGGCTCGAATAACACCACGATGAAGGGCGAACCGTCCTTCCTGCCCGCGCATCGTTCCTCGCAGATGTTCTCCGGTGATATTTACGGGCGTACCCTCCACTTCGGTATCCGTGAATTCGCCATGGGCGCGATCATTAACGGAATTACCCTGGATGGACTCACCCGCGCCTACGGCGGCACTTTCTTTGTGTTCTCCGACTACATGCGCGGTGCAGCGCGCCTGGCGGCCATTATGAATATCCCCTCGATCTTTGTGTGGACGCATGATTCGGTGGGCGTAGGCGAAGACGGCCCCACCCATCAGCCCATCGAACACCTGTGGGCCTACCGAGCCATCCCGCGCCTCAATATTGTGCGTCCGGCCGATGCGAATGAAACCGCTGCCGCGTGGCGCGGGGCATTGGAGAAGGTCGACGGCGGGCCTACCGGCCTCATCCTCACCCGGCAGGGCGTGCCGATTCTGGAAGGGACCTCCACCGAAGGCGTCCTCAAGGGCGGCTACGTGCTGGCGGACTCCCCCACCGGGACCGTTGACGTGCAACTGCTGGCTACCGGTTCGGAAGTGCAGCTGGCAGTAGCCGCCCAGAAGATCCTCGCGGAGCAGGGTGTGGGTGCGCGTGTTATCTCGCTGCCCTGCCTGGAATGGTTCGAAGCTCAGGATCGGGCCTACCGTGATGCGGTGATTCTCCCCAACGTCAAGGCACGGGTCTCCGTGGAAGCTGGCGCCACCTTCGGATGGGCTGGCTACGTCGGGGACGCCGGGCGCAGTGTGGGTATCAATACCTACGGGGAATCCGGGCCCGGTGGTGAACTCATGAAAGAATATGGGATGACCGCTGAGCACGTGGTCTCCGCCGCCCTCGAATCCATCGAAGCGGCGCGCGCCTAGCGGGCAATTAGCGGTCCTAGCTGGCGTCAAGCCAGCAGGAACCGTAGTCGTTCGGCACCGGTAGCGTCATATCATCAAGGTCGCGGGGCCCTTGCATCGGCCCCGCGACCTTGATTAACTTTCATCGCTGGTGGCTTGTCACTCGTGGACACCGCGGTGCCGCTTTGTCGCTCAAACGTCTACCATAAGACAGGCGCATATTCTCGCCTTCTTTTTCACGACAGGAATTTTATGGTTGCTCCTACCTCAGGTAATCCACTCCGGGCTGTCGCTGACCGCCGCCTCCAGCGCGTGGCCGGCCCCTGCGGCATCGTTCTTTTTGGCATCACCGGTGACTTGGCGAACCGCAAAATTCTTCCCGCCCTCTACGACCTCGCGAATCGGGGGCTGTTGCCGCCGTCGTTCTCCATTATCGGAGTGGCGCGCCGTCCCGTGGACGCGGCTCGAAGTGTTGAAGCAGCTATCCGCAAAGGCGCCCAAACCCCGGTTATCGCTACCACCCTGGCCCAGATTCTTGGCGGTTTGCGGATGGTTGAGGGCCAGTACAATGATCCGGAGCTGTACCGCGCTCTCGGGGCGACCATGGCCGATGTGGATGCCAGTCGCGGGACCGGCGGAAATTTCGCCTTCTACCTCTCCATCCCACCCAGTCTTTTCCCGGTGGTGACCCAGGGACTCGCCACCGCGGGGCTTAATCGCGGGGCGCCGGGCAGCTGGCGCCGGGTGGTCATCGAGAAGCCTTTCGGGCACGATATGGCCTCCGCGCGTGAGCTCAATGCTTCGGTAAGCGGAGTATTCCCCCATGATTCGGTTTTCCGCATCGACCACTATCTCGGTAAAGAGACCGTGCAGAATATCCTCGCGCTGCGTTTCGCCAACGAACTGTATGAGCCGCTGTGGAATTCTTCCCATGTGGACCACGTGCAAATCACCATGGCTGAGGATATCGGGATTGGCTCGCGCGCCGGATATTACGACGGTATCGGAGCAACTCGTGACGTTATCCAAAACCACCTGCTCCAGCTCCTTGCTCTCACCGCGATGGAGGAGCCGACTTCTTTCCATGCCGATGCCCTGCGCGCGGAAAAGGAGAAAGTCCTCGAGGCCACCCATCTGTTCGGAAGCCCGGCAGAAGCTTCGGTGCGGGCGCAGTATTCGAGCGGCTGGCAGGGCGGCCAGTGGGTGCGCGGCTACCGGGAAGAGAACGGTATCCCGGCGGAATCCGTGACCGATACCTACGGAGCGATCGCCCTGGGAATTGAGACGCGGCGCTGGTCCGGAGTGCCTTTCTACCTGCGGACCGGTAAACGGCTCGGGCGGCGCGTTTCGGAAATTGCGGTGGTGTTCCGCAACCCACCTTTCCTCCCCTTCCCGGATGTTGCCGGGCTTGGACAAAACACCCTGGTTATCCGGGTACAACCCAATGAGGGCATCACCTTTAAATTTGGTTCCAAGGTGCCCGGCTCGGAAATGCGGCTGCGCGATGTCACCATGGACTTCGCCTACGGGCACGCTTTTACCGAGTACACCCCGGAGGCATACGAACGTCTCATTCTTGACGTGCTGCTGGGCGATCCGCCGCTTTTCCCGCAAACCCGGGAGGTGGAAGAGTCCTGGCGGATTATCGACCAGGTGGAAAATTATTGGGACGCCCACCCGGAATCTCTGGAAACATACGCGCCCGGATCCTGGGGTCCGGCCGGTGCCGATGCCATGCTCGCCGCCCACGGCCATGCCTGGCGCCGTCCCTAGCCCGCACCCGTCCCGTGCCTGAAAAAGATCCGAGGAAGCTTCATGATTAACCATATTGCCGATACCACGTCTGCCCAGGTGGGCCAGCAGCTTGATCAATTGCGCGGAACTTCCGGGGTAGGAGCCCTCGGGAGGGTCCTCACCCTCATTATCGTCGCGCATACCGAGGGAGGGGTGCGCGACGCTCTCGAAGCGGCGGCCGGAGCCTCTCGCGCCCATCCTTCGCGGATTATCGCGGTACTGCCGGTAGCCGGAGAAACCGCCCGTCTCGATGCGGAAATTCGTACCGGATCGGAAGCCGGCGCGTCCGAGATCGTTATTTTGCGCGCGCACGCGGGTGCCGCGGAGAATGTGGATACGTTGGTCACCCCGCTGTTGCTCCCCGATACTCCCGTTGTAACGTGGTGGATTCAGAATATGCCGGAAAACCCCGCGGCTACCGCGGCTGGGCGCATCGCGCAGCGCCGTATTACGACTACCCGCACCGCAGATCATCCGGCTCTGGCGCTTCAGCACCTTTCCGCAAATTATGTTCCGGGGGATACTGACCTGGGTTGGGCGGGCACTACCCTGTGGCGCAATTACATCGCCTCCATGGTTGATGAATTCCCAGCCCGTGTCATTACCGGCGCGAAGGTGTGGGGGCGGCCCCACCGCTCCTCGCTTTTCTTACTTGCCGCGTGGCTGCGGCTGCGTCTCGACGTCCCGGTGGAGATAGAGCCGCAGGAGGGCGCTCCGATTACCGGCGTGGAGCTGTTCTTGGACGACGGCGCAGCCCTCAGTCTGCATCGCACCCCCGGCAATGATCATGGCATCATGCTCCGCCCGGGCCGGGCTCCCCAGGAGGTTGCTTTGCCGGTACGTAGCTTGGAAGCGATGCTCATCGAGGATTTGCGCGATCTCAATCCCGATACCGCCTACGGCGAGGTTCTGACTAAAGGACTCCCTCTGCTGGATTATTCTCCCGCGGATGTGGATGTATAACCTGCTGCAGCCGTAGACGGATAGCGCTGTTGTACGCGACGTGATGCACTCAGCCGCGAGAAGCAGCGTGCGAAGCGGGGGCGGTACGTAGATATTACGTACCGGCCCCGCTGCTTAAGGGCTATATTAACGCCTTGTGAAAACTCTCGGGGCTTAGATGCCGACCTTGACGATGAGACCAATAAGAATAATGGAAATGCCCCAGATGAGGGCCAGCACCACGGTGATACGGTTGAGGTTGCGCTCGGCTACCCCGGAGGAACGCATGGACGTGGAAATACCTCCACCGAACATATCGGAGATACCGCCGCCCTTGCCTTTGTGCAGCAAGATGGAGAGCGTGAGGAAGATGCTGGTGATGAGCATAAGTACTTCGCAGGTAATGAGCAAAGCTTTCATTTCCAGTCCTTTCGGGTGCTTCGTGCACCCGGAGAGTAATAGAGTCCTTGGCTAGTGTACCTGGTGACACCGGCCAGCGGGAAATAAAACGTGCGGGGTGGGAAGAATCCCACCCCGCACGCGAGGGCCAGGCCGGTACACCTCGGTGATCGTTCCTAGCCGCTATCCTTTTTAGCCGCGGAACATCACGATCTTCGCGAATTCCTCCGCCTTGAGGCTGGCGCCACCCACGAGGGCACCGTCAACATCAGGCTGGGCCATAATCTCCTGGACGTTAGCCGCCTTGACCGATCCGCCGTACTGGATGCGAACCGCGGCAGCTGCCTCCGCACCGAAGGTTTCCTCGATGCGAGCCCGGATGGCACCGCAGACTTCCTGGGCGTCTTCCGGGGTGGCCACTTCACCGGTGCCAATAGCCCAGATGGGTTCGTAGGCAATAACGAGTTTGGCCACATCTGCTGCCTGGAAACCAGCGAAGAGTTCATCAATCTGAGAGACGACGTACTCGACGTGCCGGCCTTCCTTACGCACCTCAAGTGCCTCACCGCAGCAGACGATGGGCGTCATGCCAGCGCCAAGAACCTTCTGTGCCTTCTGGCCGATGAGTTCATTGCTTTCGCCGTGGTAGGCGCGCCGCTCCGAATGACCCACGATGACGTAGCTGCACCCGAGCTTGGAAAGCATCGGGGTGGAGATTTCGCCGGTGTAGGCGCCTTCGTCATGCACGGACACATCCTGAGCACCGTAGGCAATGCGCAGCTCATCCGATTCGCACAGGGTCTGGATAGACCGCAGATCGGTGTAGGGGGCGAAAACCGCCACGTCTACATCACCGTAGGTGAAACCTGCATCATCCAGGGTCCACGCGACTTTTTGCACAAGGTGGGTAGCCTCAAGATGATCCATATTCATCTTCCAGTTACCCGCCATCAGGGGGGTGCGTGCCATTAATCCTCCAGAACAGCGATACCGGGCAGGGTCTTACCCTCGAGGAATTCGAGGGAAGCGCCACCGCCGGTGGAAATATGGTTGAACTTCTCTTCGTCGAAACCGAGGATGCGCACGGCAGCCGCGGAGTCACCGCCACCAACGATGGTGAAGCCTTCGGCATCCTGCATGGCCTGGGCAACGCCCTTCGTGCCCTCAGCAAAGGCCGGGAACTCGAAGACACCCATGGGGCCATTCCAAACGATCGTCTTCGAGGAAGCGATCTTCTCCGCGTACTCAGATACGGTTTCCGGCCCGATGTCCAGGCCCATGCCATTGGCGGGCATATCGGAAGCGGAAACGATTTCGGATTCTGCATCCTTATCAAACTTATCGGCGACGACAACGTCAACCGGAAGGAGCAGCTCCACGCCCTTATTGGACGCGGTTTCAAGGTACTCGCGGGCCTTGTCGATCTGGTCATCTTCGCACAGCGAGGAGCCGATCTCATAGCCCTTGGCGCGCAGGAAGGTAAAGGCCATACCGCCACCGATGAGGAGAACATCTGCCTTATCCAGAAGGTTCTCAATCACGCCGATCTTATCGGAGACCTTGGAGCCACCGAGCACCACAGTGTAGGGACGCTCCGGATTTGCGGTGGCCTTGGACAGCGAATTAATTTCCTTGGCAACGAGTTCGCCGGCAGCCGAAGGCAGCAGCTTTGCAATATCGTAAACCGAGGCCTGCTTGCGGTGGACAACGCCGAAACCGTCGGACACGAAGACATCGGCCAGTGCAGCGTATTCCTTTGCGAGAGCCTCACGGTCAGCATCGACCTTGGAATCTTCACGCTTGTCGTAGCGCACGTTCTGGAGCAGCACAATATCGCCGTCGTTCAGGGCATCAATCTTAGCCTTAGCATCCGGACCCACGGTATCTTCCGCGAGGGGAACATCACGGCCGAGGAGTTCACCGAGGCGCTTAGCAACGGGAGCCAGGGAGAATTCCGGCTTCGGTTCGCCCTTGGGCCGGCCCAGGTGCGCGGTAACGATGACCTTCGCCTTGGCATCGAGAAGACGCTTGATGGTGGGCAGCGCGGCGCGGATACGGCCGTCGTCGGTAATGCGATCCCCATCCAGCGGAACGTTGAAATCAGAACGAACAAAAACCTTCTTGCCGGTGAGGTCACCGAGCGATTCAATAGTCCTCATATTTTTCCTTTCGCGTAGGGAAGCCCGTGCGCGCTAGCGCACGCACGGGCTTCACATCAGCTCATCGCTTGATCTTAGAGCTTGCTCGCAACGAGGTTGGCAAGCTTCACGAGGGAAGCAGCGTAGCCGTATTCGTTGTCGTACCAAGCGCCGATCTTGACCTGGCCGTCCATCACCTTGGTGAGGCCGGCATCGAAGATGGACTGGTGATGATCACCGATGATGTCCGAGGAGACGATGGGATCCTCGGTGTAAGCGAGGGTTCCCTTGAGAGCGCCTTCGGAGGCTTCCTTCATCGCGGCATTGATTTCTTCCACGGTGACATCGGACTTCTCAGCTTCGAAGGTGAGGTCCGTGAGGGAGCCGGTGATGGTGGGAACGCGTACGGCGTAACCATCAAGCTTGCCCTTGAGCTCGGGAAGAACCAGAGCAACGGCCTTGGCCGCACCGGTGGTGGTGGGGACCATGTTCTGCGCGGCCGCGCGGGCGCGACGCAGATCCTTGTGCGGGCCGTCCTGCAGGTTCTGATCCGCGGTGTAAGCGTGGATCGTGGTCATCAGACCCTTCTTGATACCGAACTTGTCCACGAGAACCTTCGCCACCGGGGCGAGGCAGTTCGTGGTGCAGGAAGCGTTGGAAATGATATTGTGCTTGGCCGGATCGTACTGATCGGAGTTCACGCCGATAACGAAGGTGGCATCTTCGCCCTTCGCCGGGGCGGAAATAAGAACCTTCTTGGCGCCGGCTTCGATATGAGCCTGGCAAGCTTCACCGGTACGGAAGCGGCCGGTGCACTCGAGAACAATGTCAACCTCGAGTTCCTTCCACGGGAGGTTGGCCGGATCCTTTTCAGCAAGAACCTTGATCTTCTTGCCGTCGAGCACGAATCCATCTTCGGTTGCTTCAATCTCCACGGGGAGGCGGCCGCCGGCGGTGTCATACTTCAGCAGGTGGGCGAGAGTCTTGATATCGGTCAGGTCATTGACCGCGACGATCTCGAAATCCGCACCCTCGGCGAGGGCTGCGCGGACAGCGGCACGACCAATACGGCCGAAGCCGTTAATAGCAACGCGTACAGTCACTCTTTATCCTCCTCACGCGCCAGCTAGCGCGTTTCCAACTCGACTTCTTGTCTTTGAGAAGTCCGTCCGAGAACTTCTCTCGGAACCATTAGCTATTCTACCGGTCACGTTCGGCTTGGGCTAATGCCAGCGGGAAGCACCTTGCGAACTTTGGCACAGAGCGAAACTCGACGGCGGCATAACACGCCCTTAGTCCCATTTTTGATTGTTAGTTTTTTCGACGACGGCGAACGCGCTACGCGCGTTAGGACATTGCGCTGTGCCCTGCTGCACGCACCGCGGCCATGGTATCCGGAATGCCCAGCTCTTTGGCCCGCTTATCAGCCATAGAATTCAAGCGACGCAACCGGCCGGCCACGGCATCTTTGGTGGCGCGCGGCGTGAGCTGCTCCCCGAGCAGGTTGAGGGAATCTTCCGGGTGGGCGATGCGGGCTTCGCCGGCTGCCCGCAAATTCTCCGGAACATCCGTGCCGAGAATTTCGAAAGCTCGCTTGACCCGAATCACCGCGATGACAGCGGCATCGGCACTGCGGCGCATATTTGCGTCGTCGAAATTAGCAAGACGATTAACCGTGCCGTGTACTTCCCGTTCCACGCGTAATTCCTCCCAACGCAGCACGGCATCATTGGCGCCCATCCGGGTGAGCATATCGGAGATAGCTTCTCCCCCGCGGATATCGATACGGTGGGCGCCGCGCGATTCACGTACCCGGTAGGGGATATCAAGGCGGCGTGCCAGCCCACCCAGAGCATAGGCCGCCTCCAGGCGCGGGCAAATAATCTCAAGGGAAGCATTGCGCCCGGGCTCCATGAGGGTACCTCGCGCGAGAAAAGCTCCGCGCCAGGCTGCTCCCGCATCGGCTTTTGATCCACCAACCACCGAGGGAGGTAGCCCCCGCACCGGCCGCCCGTGCGCGTCCAGGAGGCCGAGTTTCACCGCAATGCGTTCGGTGTTTTCCGAAGAACGAACCAGGAAACGTTGCCCCTGGCGCATCTGCGAGGAAACCGAGAGAAGTTCCGGTTCCACGGAGAAAAGCTGGCGCACCAATTCCCACAGGCGTTGCGCGGTTGCTCGGTGGCCCAGCTCAGCCACGAGTTCGAGGGTGCGCGAACGCACGGCCAATCCCCCGCCGTACCGGAACATCGCGGTGAGTTCAGCCAGAGCGGCGGAAAGCGAGGCCGGCGTAACGGTGGCTAGCTCATCTTTCACCGTACGTGTTAACGCGGACACGACTCCCCTTCCTCCTATGGTGGGACCGCTGCTCAGCAGGAAATATCCCAGTTGTGGATTCTTCCGTGCGCGAGTTCCCGATTTAGGAATCTCCCATGACGCCTTCGAAGGCATCCCGATAGGCAGCAGCCAAACGCAACGCATCGTGACGTGCGCGATTATCGCCCATTCTAACCTGTCGCAGCATAAGCGTGGCCCCGATGCCTTCAGCTTCCGCTGCGACTTCGCCGATGTCATCCACGCTGCGCGGATCGGCCACCACCACGTCAATACGCAGATCCGGAGCATGGCGAGCAAAAGAACGAATATGATCAGCGGCGCTCATTCCCCATGTTTCACGCTCGTTACGGAGATTGAGGGCAAGTACCCGCCGAGCCGGGGAACGCACGAGGGCCGTGTGCAAATCAGGAACCATGAGATGGGGAATGACAGAGGTATACCAGGATCCCGGTCCGAAAACGATCCAATCGGCCTCGTCAATAGCGGCAACCGCTTCGGGCTGGGCGGGAGGATTCTCTGGAATAAGGCTGACGTGTTCCACCCTTCCACGGGCTGTTGCTACCGCCACCTGCCCGCGGTAGAGCTGGGGGCCGTCTTCCTCGTCAATCACCCGCGCCTCAATCTCCAGGGGAATAGGAGACATAGGTAGCACGCGGCCGTCAATGCGCAAAAGCTGACCCACCCAGTCGAGGCCGGAAACTGTACTCCCCAATTGCTCCCACATAGAAACAATGAGGAGGTTACCCATGGCGTGGCCGTTAAGCGGCCCCTCGGAAGAGAAACGGTATTGGAGAACATCGCGCCAGGTTTGGCCCCATTCGCCGTCGTCACACAGCGCCGAAAGGGCCATACGTAAATCTCCGGGTGGAATCACGTTAAATTCATTGCGCAAGCGCCCCGAGGAGCCGCCGTCGTCCGCAACAGTAACCACGGCGGTGATATTTTGGGTGATGAGCCGCAAGGCCGAAAGTGACGCGTACAAGCCGTGACCGCCCCCGAGGGCGACGACACGCGGGCCGCGACTACCGCGCCCACCCATTATTCACGCCCCAAATCACGATGAATTGTACGTACCGAGTGCCCGGCGGCGCGTAGAGCTTCGGATACCGCTTCCGCGATAGCCACCGAACGGTGTTTTCCACCGGTGCAGCCAATCGCGATAGTGGTGAAGGGCTTGAGTTCGCGGGCGTATCCGGCCAGGATTGTGTGGATAAGATGGGAGTACTCCTGCACGAAAGCCTCTGCGCCGTCCTGTTCCAGCACGAAATTCGCCACCGGTTTATCGTGACCGCTCAGGTGGCGCAACTCGGTAATCCAGTAGGGATTCGGCAGGAAGCGCACATCGGCCACGTTATCAGCATCCAGGGGCAGGCCGTATTTGAAACCGAAAGACATCACCGTGACGCGGGTGGCTTCTGTTCCGGAGGTTTCACCCACAAGGCGGCGGATTTTGCGAGAAAGATCGTGGACGGACAGCCGCGAGGTATCAATAACAGAATCTGCGCGGCTACGCAGATCCGCCAGGAGTTTACGCTCCGCGGTGATGCCATCAAAAAGCCGCCCGTGGCCCTGGAGCGGGTGGGGCCGGCGCACGCTTTCATAGCGCCGCACCAGGGAAGCATCATCGGCATCGAGGAAAATAATGCGATAGTTAATGCCGCTTGCGGTGAGATCGGCAAGAACTTCCAGGAGCTCAGCGAAGAATTCCCGGGAGCGCACGTCCACCACCGCTGCCATGCGGGTCACCTTTCCATTACCGGAGAGCAGCCCGGCCAGGGCGCTGAGCAAGCGCGGCGGGAGATTATCCACCACGTACCAACCCAGATCTTCGAGGGTGGCAGCCGCTCGGGATCTGCCCGCCCCGGACATTCCCGTGACAATAATGATTTCCGGAACGTCGGCCGGCGGAAGCTCAGCTGTACAATCGGCCGCCGGAAGAACAGCGGGGATACGGGACGTATCGTTAATGTCACGGGTGTCACTCATATCTCCATCATGCCACAAAGATTCGCGAGCTACTTCTCCCGCAGTGCTTCTTGAATCGCTGCCGCCAGCACCGGGCCAATACCCGGAACTTCGGTGAGTTCCTCAATGCTGGCTTCCCGAATCCGTTTGACCGAGCCAAGAGCGCTCAGTAGTTTCTTCTGCTTAGCCGGCCCCAGCCCCGGAATGGCATCAAGCGCGGAGCGGGTCATCGCCTGACCCCGTTTCTTGCGGTGGAAAGTAATGGCGAAGCGATGCGATTCATCGCGTAGTTGCTGGAGGAGGCGCAGCGCCGGCGAGGTGCGCGGGAAAATAATCGGGAATTCTTCCCCCGGAATCCACACTTCTTCCAGACGTTTAGCCAGGCCCACTACTCGCACATCGGCACCGAGTTCCTCGACCACCCGCTGGGCGGCATTGACCTGCGGCAGCCCGCCGTCCACCACGAGGAGGTCGGGGCGGTAGGCGAAACGACGCGGCGCGGCCGCGGCAGTAACGGCACTAGCCGTACCCTCATCTTCCACTCCCCCGGCATCGGCGGCGTGCGCGGCAGCGTCGTTCAAACGGTGTAATCGCCGGCGTAACACTTCGTCCATCGCGGCGGTATCATCCCGGGCCCCCTGGCCCTCCGGCCCGCGCACGATGAAATGCCGATAATCGGAGGTTTTCTTAAGGCCGTCCTCGAATACCACCATGGAGCCAACCTGCTGGCGACCCTGGGTATGGGAAATATCGTAGCCTTCGATGCGCAGCGGAGCGCGATCCAAATCCAGCCCGATGCGCAGCTCTTCCAGGGCTTGGGAACGCACCGTAATATCGGCTGCGCGCGCCAGCTTATTGCGGTCAAAAGCCTGTTTCGCATTCGCGTGCACGGTATCCGCCAGCTGGGCTTTCGGCCCGCGCTGGGGGCGCTTGAGGTGAACCGGCCCGCCGCGGCGTTCAGCAAGCCAGCGCTCCAGCCCCGCGCGGTCCGAGGGGAAGACCGGCACCCAGATTTCCCCCGGGATAGCCCCGGGCGGTACGTGGTCCCGGTCATCAACAGAGGTGCCGGCCCGCACGGTTCGATCTCCCTGGGTGCCTACCCCGCGGTAGGAGTCGTATTCAGGATTGCCGTAGATATGGAGGAGTAGCGCGTTGATAATATCGGCTGGTTCGGTACCTTCGGTTTCTGTTACCCAGCCGCGCTGCCCGCGGATTCTGCCCCCGCGCACATAAAAAATCTGGACTGAGGCATCAATTTCATCGGATTCGAGACCGATAATATCGGCATTGAGATTAGAATCGAAGACCACTACATTGCGTTCAGTTGCGGTTGTCATTGCGGTGATTTCATCGCGTAGTTTCGCGGCACGTTCGAAATCTTCCACGGCGGCTGCCTTTTTCATCTCCGCGGTGCGGGCACGAATAAAATCGCTACCATCCGATTCCATGAATTTTACGAATTCTTCGGCGACGGCGCGATTCTCCGCCGCGCTCACCATCCCGGCGCAGGCCCCATTACACAGCCCGATATGAGTATTGAAACAGGGTTTCCCGGTGCGCTGCGCCCGCCGAAATTCCGCGTCGGAACACGAGCGCATGGTGAACACCGGTAGCAGGGCGTCCAGCACTTTCCGGATCGCCCACACCTTGGTATACGGCCCGAAGTACAGGGTGCCTTTGCGATGCTTTTCCCGGGTGATATATGCCCGCGGGAACTCCTCCCCCAGGGACACCGCCAGGTAGGGATAGGACTTATTATCCCGAAACATCACGTTGAAGGGCGGTTCGAATTCCTTAATCCAGGAGTATTCCAGAGTGAGCGCCTCAATTTCACTCCCCACCACCACCCACACCACATTCGTGGCGGTATACACCATGGTGCGGATGCGCGGAATGAGGCGTTCAGGCGGCTGGAAATAGTTCTGGAGCCGGTTGCGCAGATTCTTCGCTTTCCCAACGTAAAGAATGCGCCCCTCACCGTCCACGAAACGGTAGACGCCCGGGTCGGCGGGAATCGACGACGGCGCCGGGCGGTAGCTGCGTGGATCAGCCACGGTCCGTCACCTCCTCGTCTCCTCCAGGAGCGGGCGAAGGAATTGCCCGGTATAGGATTCGGGAACCGCGGCGATCTGTTCCGGGGTGCCGGTGGCGACGACGGTGCCACCACCGGCGCCCCCTTCCGGACCCATGTCGATAACCCAATCCGCGCATTTAATAACATCGAGATTGTGCTCGATAACAATCACCGTATTACCTTTATCCACGAGGGATTGCAGCACTAGAAGAAGCTTGCGAATATCCTCAAAATGCAGGCCCGTGGTGGGCTCATCCAGAATATAGACCGTGCGTCCGCTGGAGCGCCGGTGCAGTTCCGAAGCAAGCTTCACGCGCTGCGCTTCCCCACCGGAGAGCGTGGTAGCCGATTGCCCCAAGCGTACGTAACCCAGGCCCACCCGTTCCAGGGTGGTGAGATATCGGGTGATATTCGTGATGGGATCAAAGAATTCCGCAGCCTCGTGAATGGTCATATTGAGAACTTCGGAAACATTCTTCCCGCGGTACTTCACCTCTAGGGTTTCCCGGTTGTAGCGGGTTCCGTGGCAGACTTCGCAGGGCACATACACATCGGGAAGGAAGTTCATCTCAATTTTCACGGTGCCATCGCCCTTGCAGGCTTCGCAGCGACCACCTTTGACGTTAAAGGAGAAACGACCCGGACCGTAACCGCGCACCTTCGCCTCCTGGGTTTGGGCGAAAAGCTGACGAACTTTATCCCAAACCCCGGTGTAAGTGGCCGGATTTGAGCGCGGGGTGCGCCCAATCGGAGACTGGTCCACGTGTACAACCTTATCCAGGTTCGCGGCCCCGGTAACTTCACGATGCCGCCCGGGTACGGTATGAGCACCGTTAAGCTGATTAGCCAAGGAACGATACAGAATCTGATTGACGAGGGTAGATTTCCCGGAACCGGAAACCCCGGTCACCGCTATCAAGGTAGAGAGGGGGAACGCCACCTCCACGTTTTTGAGATTATTTTCCCGTGCACCCCGCACCGTGATCTTCCGATCCGGATCACTAGCGCGGCGTTGCTGCGGCGTCGTAATACTACGTTTTCCGGAAAGGTAAGCACCGGTCACGGATTCTTCGCAGTCACTTAAGCCCGCAACATCCCCCGCGTAGACCACATGCCCACCGAATTCCCCCGCACCCGGCCCAATATCGATAACGTAATCGGCGGTGCGAATTGTTTCTTCATCGTGTTCGACAACGATCAGGGTATTCCCCAGATCACGGAGTTTGACAAGAGTACCGATGAGTTTTTCATTATCGCGCTGGTGCAGGCCGATGGAAGGTTCGTCCAGCACGTAGAGCACACCCACAAGCCCGGAACCGATCTGGGTGGCCAGGCGAATCCGCTGGGCTTCGCCCCCCGAAAGAGTGGAGGCCCCGCGCGCAAGGGTGAGATAGGACAGCCCCACATCCACGAGGAAGCCCATCCGAGCCTGGATTTCGCGCAGCACCTGCGCGGCGATACGGGCCTGGCGCGCATCGAGTTCCACGGAGTCGAGGAAGGCTTTAGCATCGTCGATGGAGAGGGAGCACAACTCGAAAATATTGAGGTTTCCGATGCGCACGGCCAGCACATCCGGCTTGAGACGCGCGCCGTGGCAGGCCGAGCAGGCGATCTCCCTCATATAGCCTTCGTAGCGTTCCTTCGACCAGCTGGATTCGGTTTCCCCGTGCTTGCGTTTAACGTAGCCGAGTACTCCTTCAAAGCCGGTCGCATAGGTTTTTTCCCGCCCCCAACGGTTACGGTACTTGACAGTGACCTTGTAATTATTACCTTCCAGCAGGGCCTTTCGCGCCTTCTTAGGCAGATCCTGCCAGGGAGTATCCACATCGAAGCCGAGTTCCTCCCCCAGGGCTTCCATCTGGCGGGTAAAGAAGTCCTGGTGGCCGGTCCACGGAGTGATCGCGCCCTCCCGCAGAGTTTTTTCCGGATGCGGCACTACCAGATCCGGATCCACTTCCAAGGTGGAGCCCAGACCATCACAAGCCGGGCAGGCCCCGTAAGGAGCGTTAAAAGAAAAAGTCCGCGGTTCGATTTCTTCCAGGGCGAGGGCGTGCCCGTTTGGGCAGGACCGATGTTCGGAAAAACGCCGGGAGCGTTCTTCACCTTCCACCGCGTCCACGAATTCCACCACCATGAGCCCGGCGGAGAGCCCGAGAGCCTGCTCCACCGAATCGGTGAGGCGACTGGTGATACCCTCGCGCACCACAAGCCGATCAACAACGACGTCGATATTATGGCGCAGCTTCTTATCGAGACTGGGCGGGTTATCCAAGCGGATATCTTCGCTATCCACCCGGGCGCGAGTGTAACCGGCCTGGGCGAGATCCGTGAAAACATCCACATATTCGCCCTTGCGGTCACGCACAACCGGGGCAAGGACCTGGAAACGGGTTCCTTCCGGGTAGGTAAGGAGCGTATCCACGATTTGCTGGGCGCTTTGGGCGGTGATTTTCGCCCCGCATTCCGGGCAGTACTGCACCCCGGCACGCGCGTAGAGCAAACGCAGGTAGTCGTAGACTTCCGTGACCGTGCCCACCGTGGAGCGCGGGTTACGGTTGGTGGATTTCTGATCGATGGACACCGCCGGGGAAAGCCCCTCAATGAGATCCACATCCGGTTTATCCATCTGACCGAGGAACATGCGAGCATAGGAGCTCAGCGACTCCACATAGCGGCGCTGCCCCTCGGCAAAAATGGTGTCAAAAGCCAGGGAAGATTTACCGGAGCCCGAGAGCCCGGTAAACACAACGAGTTGATCGCGGGGAATATCCACCGTGATATTACGGAGGTTATTTTCCCGTGCGCCCTGAACATGGATAACATCACTCACCCGGCCAAGCTTACACGGTTGAACACAGGTTCGATAACCGAATGGTGCAATGTTCACGCTAGGCTGGTTTCCATGGCAATTAAGCGAGCACGAAGCTGCGGGAATGGCCGAGAGGATAAGAGAGCCCATCGGGGCGCTCGCCTCCTCCGCTACCGCCCCGATCCCCTAGTAGCAGGAATTATCCTGGCGATGATCGCGGGACTGCTGATTCCGGCGCCCAGCGCCCTGCGGGCACACTTGGGAACCGTATCGGACCTCGCGGTTGCCTGCGTATTCCTGGTCTACGGGATGCGGCTACGCACCCGGGACGTACTGGCCGGGCTGCGCAATATCCGCCTGCAAGGCCTGGTGTTTCTATGCACCTACCTGATTTTCCCACTCCTCGGTTTCGCCCTGGGCCACCTCGTTGCACCGGTTGTGGGTCCAGCTTTTGCCCTCGGTTTCCTCTACCTGGCACTCCTGCCTTCTACCATCCAGTCCTCGGTGACCATGGTCTCCATCGCCCGCGGGAATGTTGCCGCTGCCGTCACGTCCGCCACGGTATCCAATATCGCGGGAATTTTCCTCACCCCGCTACTCGTCCTGCTTTTCCTGCACGTAGAGGGGGCTTCGGCCGGATCTATTAATTCGGTGCTCCTCAAGCTGCTCCTCCCCTTTGTTATTGGGCAGTGCCTTCAGCCCTGGGTCGGCACGTGGTTCCGCGCGCACCCGCGCCTGGTACGCACCGTTGATAACACCTCGATTATCCTCATCGTGCTCTCATCCGTCCTCAATGCCACCGCGGAAGGGGCCTGGGCCGGGGTAACGGTCTGGACAATCCTCGGACTGCTCGCCCTGTGCTGTGTGTTGCTGGCTGCAATGCTATCCATTACCTGGTGGCTGGGGGGCCTGGCTCGGATGCGTGTAGAGGACCGCATTGTGGTACTCATGTGCGGATCGAAGAAATCATTGGCAACGGGGCTCCCGATGGCTAAGGCACTATTCGCCCCGGCCACGGTCGCCCCGTTGTCCGTTCCGGTGGTTATTTTCCACCAGCTACAAATTTTTGTGTGCGCAATTCTGGCGCGCCGCCTAGCCCGGCGCCACAGCAATTAGCCCGGCACGCGCCGCCCTAGTTAGCACCGCCAGCTGCATCGTCGTCGTTCTTCTTCTTGCGTGCAAGGGAACGCGAGCGAAGCAGGGAGGCCACCACCGTCACCACGATAATGACAACGATCACGAGCAGCGAGCTCAGCGGTGTGAACTCGAAGAATCCCGCGGCGATATCGTAATGGTGCAGCGCCTCGAAAATGAGTTTGAAACCGATAAAAGCGAGGATAGCTGCCAGGCCAAAGTGCAGGTACACAAGGCGCTCCAACAGCCCATCCACCAGGAAGAACATCTGACGCAGGCCCATGAGGGCGAAGGCGTTTGCCGCGAAAATAATGAAGGGCTCGGTGGTGAAACCGAAGGAGGCCGGGATGGAATCGAGGGCGAACATGAGGTCAATCCCGCCGATGGCGATAATGCACAGCAGTAACGGGGTGATGTAGCGCTTGCCGCCCCGCTTCACGATGTAGTGGTCGCCGTGGTAATCCTCGGCTACCGGGAGGGTGCGGCGCGCCAGGCGCACGAAGAAATTATCGGCTTCCTCACCTGTCGGTTCGCTATTCGAGAGACCCTCTTTGACCTGCGAGAACGCGGTCCACAGCAGGAAAGCGCCGAAGAGGAAGAAGGACCAGGCCAGGGATTCCACAATGACTTTACCCAGCAAAATAAAGAGGAACCGCAGGCACAGTGCGATAACAATACCCCAGAACAGCACTTTTTGCTGGAGGGCACGGGGCACCGCGAAGGAACCCATAATAATAATGAAGACGAAGATATTATCGACAGAGAGGGAATACTCCACGCCCCAGACGCTGAAGAATTGCAATCCGAAGGTATCCCCGTGGCGCCACCACAGGTATCCGCCCAGGCAGACGGCGAGGAAAATGTAGAAAAGCAGGAAACCTGCCGATTCTTTCATGCTGGGCTCGTGCGGTTTGCGCACGTGGGAGAGCAGATCGAAAGCGAAAATACCGATAACAACAACGAACAGCAGGATCCACTCGGCCATATGGACCGACATCTGATCGGGCGTGCTCGTCAACGGCAGCACACCCGTGGCGTATGAAAGCATATATACCTCCGGATGGAATGACCGGAGGTCTCTTCCCACCGACCGGGCGCGCGGCCGCGGCAGGTCTCCGATCCGGACGACCCGGGTGGGTCTCGTGCTGACGAATCGGCGGTTGACGGGAATACTCCCCTCCACGAGTGCACACTTTACACGATGGGGAGCACCACCGAGCCGCGTTTCCTATGCGGTTTGGGTGCCGGGCGGAAGTGCGTGCCCGTGCGGGCGCGCGTTTCCCGTGCGGGCATTTTACTTTTGGGCCTGCTGAGAGTGCCACAGCTCGCTTTTTAAATCTTTGATCTCATCGCGATAGCGCGCCGCGAGCTCAAATTGGAGCTGTTCGGCGGCCGCGTGCATCTGTGCGGTGAGCTCGGTAATGAGTTCGCGCAACTCTTTGCCACCCTGCGCCCGGGCAATTTCAGCTTCCGAAGCCCGCGCCCGAGCATGCGCGGGTTCTTGACGATACCCGCCGGCGAGCAGCTGCTCAGTATCCACGTCTTCCCGGGCGAGCATATCGGTCACGTCCGCAATGCGTTTGCGCAGTGGTTGCGGATCGATACCGTGTTCCCGGTTATAGGCGAGCTGCTTTTCCCGGCGCCGATTCGTTTCATCAATAGCCTGCTGCATATTCGGGGTAATGCTATCGCCGTACATATGCACTTCCCCGGAAACGTTACGGGCCGCTCGCCCAATAGTTTGGATGAGCGAGGTGGTAGAACGCAAAAAGCCCTGCTTATCCGCATCGAGGATGGCCACGAGGGAAACTTCCGGAAGATCCAGGCCCTCGCGCAGCAGGTTAATACCCACAAGCACATCGAATTTCCCGAGCCGCAATTCCCGTAGCAGCTCCACTCGGCGCAAGGTATCCACATCCGAATGCAGATACTCCACCCGCACCCCGCGGTCAGCCAGGTAGGCGGTGAGATCTTCAGCCATTTTCTTCGTTAGCGTGGTGATAAGTACCCGCTCATCACGTTCGGCCCGTACCCGTACTTCCTCGAGGAGATCATCGATCTGACCTTCGGTGGGTTTGACTTTAATGAGAGGATCCACCAAACCGGTGGGTCGAATAATTTGTTCGACGACGCCGTCCGCTTGCTCGAGTTCATATTTACCAGGTGTCGCGGATAGGTACACAGTTTGGCCGATACGATCAAGAAATTCCTCCCATTTGAGGGGACGGTTATCCATGGCGGAAGGTAATCGGAAACCATACTCGACGAGCGTGCGCTTGCGGGACATATCCCCTTCGTACATGGCCCCGATTTGGGGAACAGTCACATGGGATTCATCAAGGATAAGAAGGAAATCATCGGGGAAGTAATCAAGAAGCGTATTGGGTGCGGTACCCGGCCCGCGCCCGTCAATATGCCGCGAATAGTTCTCAATCCCGGAGGTTGTTCCAATATTGCGCATCATCTCGATGTCGTAGCTGGTGCGCATTTCCAGGCGCTGTGCCTCGAGGAGCTTATTGTGCGCACGCAGGTATTCCAGGCGTTCGGCCAGTTCTTCCTCAATGGAACGGATAGCGCGTTCCATCCGCTCGGGTCCGGCCACGTAATGGGAAGCCGGGAACACGTGGGCGGTATCGGTGCGTTGGAGAACATCCCCGGTGAGCGGGTGCAGTAGGGATATCCCGTCAATTTCATCGCCGAAGAATTCAATGCGGATAGCCAATTCCTCGTACACGGGAATAATTTCCACAGTATCGCCCCGCACCCGGAAAGTGCCGCGAGTAAAAGCAATATCATTACGGGTGTACTGCATGGAGACGAAGGTGCGTAGCAGCTCATCACGATCCAGTTGCTGGCCCACGTGCAGTTGCACCATACGATCAACATATTCCTGCGGGGTACCCAGGCCGTAAATGCAAGAAACCGAGGCCACTACCACGGTATCCCGCCGGGTGAGGAGCGAATTGGTGGCCGAGTGGCGCAGTCGTTCTACCTCATCGTTAATGGAGGAATCTTTTTCGATAAAGGTATCGGTTTGAGGAACATAGGCTTCCGGCTGGTAGTAATCGTAATAGGAAACGAAGTATTCCACCGCATTATTCGGCATAAGTTCGCGGAATTCCGCTGCCATTTGCGCGGCCAGCGTTTTATTCGGCTCCATAATAAGGGTGGGGCGCTGTACCTGTTCGATGAGCCAGGCGGTGGTGGCCGATTTTCCGGTACCGGTGGCTCCCAGCAACACCACATCCTTTTCACCGTCGTTAATACGACGGGTGAGTTCGGCAATCGCGGCGGGCTGATCTCCCGAGGGACGGTACTCGGAGATAACTTCAAAAGGCTTATCGCTGCGCACAATCTCAGAATCAAGAGCCATAGTGGCGAGCTTACTAGCCTCACCCGGCGCGCGGTACGAAATACGCCAGCGGCCGGATAGAGACCCGAGGTTATGGTCGAGTTTCTATCCGGCCGCTGGGCGCCGTCGTTATCCCACGCCGTTCGAACGTGGCGAGAACCGGCCTTGAACTAAAAACTAGTCAAGGTGCTCCACGGTGGCGTGCAGGGTGAGCGTGGCGCTCTCCCCCGGCGCCAGCTGCGGGGCCCCTTCGCGCACCCGAGTTGCTTCCACGCACACAAAATGCTTCCAGGCATCATCGGGCATATCCGCATTCGCGGCCGAGCCCTTCGTACCTGGGTTCCACACCACCGATTTATCGGATTCTTCCGAGCTCAGAGTGATCTTACGGTGTCCGCCCGCGTCCACGAGCACGATATCGCCCGCGAAGGGGTAGAAACGATCAACGGTTTGGCCTTCGAGAGCCTCGAAGGGGCCGGCGGGGAGTTGGGCATTATCCGCAAGGCGATTGATGCCGCCTTCCTCGATACCCTTGATACGCAGATCCTGCGCATCCACAGCCCAGTAGGCGTGGAGGGCTAACTCCGGGCCGATCGTTTCGGTGCCGGTATTGGTGGCCTTCAGCCGCACCCAGAAATCACTGCCCAGGTGCACGGTGTAGCTGAGGGCGAGGGAATCAGCCAGGTCGCCACCCAGTGCGCTGCCCGCGAGGGTGAAAGTTGCTTCCACCGCGGCCGAATCGCCGCTGACAGATTCGAGGGCCCAGTCCTGGATGCGGGCCCAGCCGTGCAGGCCGTTATCCGAAGGCCCGAACCACGGGGCTACCACCGGGATACCTCCCCGGATAGGAGTGCCCTGCGTGAGGCCAGATAGGTCGCTCATGTAGAGGACGTCCTCGAAGCCAGCCGGTTTCCAGGAGGCAACGTGGGCGCCGTAGGGGAATACGGTACCGGATACGGTATCGGTGTTAATCTCTAGCGCGCTCAGGTCCCCACGGGTGACGAGGCTGACGCCGGCGATAGCTTGCTCGGCAAAGGGAATGCTCTGCGTCATGTGTACTCCTTGATTTTCTTTATGTGTGCGATGCGGGCGACCATACCGGCCGCCCGCACCCTCCTACTCATGCTCTAGCCGAAGAACGGCGAGAGGCACATTACGTACGCCAGTGAAACCAGCGAACCGGAGGCGAGCAGGCCGCCCCACGTCTTGAGAGTGTCCTTGATGGACAGATCGAAGTATTCCTTGAAGAGCCAGAAGGACGCGTCATTAATATGCGTCATGAAGTTGGAGCCCGCGGCGGTGGCAAGCACGAGCAGCGTGGGATCCACGCCCGCCTGCATCACACCGGTGGTCGGATCCATAACAGCCGCACCAATAATGGAGGCGGCGGTCATCGCGGAGACCACGCCCTGACCGGTAGCCAGGCGGATAAGAACGGTGATGAACCAGGCCATGATGTAGGGCGATACCGCGCCCGCACTCATGAAGCCGCCGATGTAATCGCCGATGCCGGAGTCAATCACAACCTGCTTGAAGGCGCCACCGGCACCGATAATCATGACAACGCCGGCGATAATCGACACGGCCTTATTGAACTTGTCCATGACCCATTCGCCCTTGTGCCCGCGCTGAATACCGAAGAGCAGCATGGCGAGCACCAGCGCCACGGACATGGCCACCGGGGAGGAACCGAAGAAGTTGAGCCACTGGCCCAGCGTGGATTCTTTATCTACCCAAATATTGGCGATGGTCACCGAGATCATGATGATGGCCGGGCTGAGCGGCACGATGAGGGAGATGAAGAACGACGGCGGATTGACCGCGGCTTCCTTATCGTCCTTATCACCGGACATGAACTTCGGCACCGGGCGCTCGAGGTTACCAAGCACCTTGGGCAGCAGCACGCCACCCACGATCACCCAGAGAATCGCCATGGGAATACCAAGGAGGTACACCATGCCGGCATCCGCGTGATACTGGTCAATGAGCGCAACCGGACCGGGCTGCGGCGGGAAGATCGAGTGAGCGACCGTGGTAGCGCACACAGCCGGAATGGCTAGGCGCAGCCACGGCACCTTTGCTTCCTGAGCGATAGAAATAACGAGCGGAGCAATCATTAGGAAGGCGACTTCGTAGAACATCGCCAGGCCGAAAATAAGACCGATAATAATAACAGCGATACGCACGAAGCGCAGTCCGAAGCGGCGAATGAGCCCCGATGCCAGCACGTGAGACGCACCGGAATCCACCATGAGGCGGCCGATAACTGCACCGAAAACAACGATAATGGCGAGCGAACCCAGCGTAGAACCAAAACCGGTGGTGACGGTCTTGAGAGTTTCCATCGGGCCCATGCCATTGCACAGTGCCACCACCACGGCGGCGAGCAACAGCGCGAGCATCGAATTCACCTTGAATACGATGTTGAGCACGAGCATCAACGCAATGCCCACGAGCAGCCAAACAATTGGCATAGCTTTTAACCTCTCAAATTTTAGGCCCCATCGCCGCGCATCGTTGCTTCGTGGCGACGAGACGTACCATATAGCGAAACGGTCATTTCACTATTTGTAAATGGTACTCCCCCTTACGCTGAGAGTAAACACGGTACGGATCACCTTTTTACTTGCGTTTATCTTGATTTTTCTACGACGACGCTGGCGCCCGCGGCGCCACCAGCCAGCTATCCGCGCATGTGGCAACGAGACTCTCCAGCTCTGGGCGGCTTCCTGCATTCTGAATCCAGATATGAGCCAGGCCCCGACGGACCTCATCATCAACCTGAGTGCGCATGCGGGCCCGCGCATCCGCTTCGCTCATGCCCCGGCCGCGTAGGTGCTCAAGGCGCTTTTCTTCCGGGGCGGAGACGATTATCACGCAATCGACCTCACGATCGGCGCGGGTTTCTACCAGGAGGGGCACATCATAGACAGCCAGCTGGTCCGGGTGCGCACCGGCGAGGATCTCCCGGGCCCGCGCGATAATAGCGGGATGGGTGAGAGCCTCAAGCCGGTGGCGGGCGGCCGGATTGGAGAAGATATGTGTGGCAAGGGCCGTGCGGTTAAGTGCGCCGTCGTCGTTTAAAATGCCCGAACCGAAAACGGTGGCGAGCTGCGCGAGGACCGGGCTACCCGGGGCGGTGACCTCCCGGGCGAGGGCGTCCGCATCGGCAATAAGCGCGCCGCGCTCACGCAGAACACGAGTAACCGTGGATTTTCCGGCACCGATTCCACCGGAGACGGCCACTCGCAGGGCGCGCCCGCTGGGGTAGGAGAAGGTGCGCAGCTGCTGTGCGCTGGCTCCGCCGACTCGTAGTGTTTTCACCGTCCCAGCTTAACAATGCGTCCCGCGGAAAGAAAACGCCGCCGGCGCTCCCCGAGGAGACGCGCCGGCGGCGGTACTAGATGCTACCCGCGGTAGCCTATGCCTTAATTGTTGGTCAGCTTCTCACGCAGAGCGGCGAGCGCTTCATCGGCATCCGAGTCAAGCGAGCCGCTCGGTTCGGACGTGGAGCTGTAGCTGGCCGGAATTTCTGCGGCCGGTTCGGCAGCGGCAGCAGCCTGGGCGCCCGCAGCAGCATCGGCTTCAAGCGCGGCAGCGACCTGCGCCTTGTGCGCTTCCCAACGGGCCTGAGCCTGGGCGTATTCGTTCTCCCATGCCTCGCGCTGAGCTTCGTAACCCTCGAGCCATTCATTCGATTCGGGATCGAAGCCTTCGGGGTACTTGTAATTGCCGTTTTCGTCGTAATCAGCGGCCATGCCGTAGAGCGAGGGATCGAAGTCCTGGGAGTTCGGATCCACGCCTTCGTTCGCCTGCTTGAGGGAGAGCGAAATACGGCGGCGGTCCAGATCGATATCGATGACCTTGACGAAAACATCGTCGCCCACCTTGACAACCTCTTCCGGGGTGTCGATATGACGGGAAGCCAGTTCGGAGATGTGGACGAGACCTTCGATGCCATCCTCCACGCGCACGAAGGCACCGAAGGGAACGAGCTTGGTTACGCGACCCGGAACGATCTGGCCGATCGCGTGGGTGCGGGCGAAGGACTGCCAGGGATCTTCCTGGGTGGCCTTGAGGGAGAGCGAGACACGCTCGCGATCCATGTCAACATCGAGAACTTCCACGGTGACAGGCTGACCCACTTCGACAACCTCGGACGGGTGGTCGATGTGCTTCCAGGACAGCTCGGAAACGTGGACGAGGCCGTCCACACCGCCGAGGTCCACAAAGGCACCAAAATTGACGATGGAGGACACGAAGCCTTCGCGCACCTGGCCCTTCTGAAGCTGGTGCAGGAATTCTCCACGAGCCTGGGACTGGGACGCTTCCAGCCAGGCGCGGCGGGAAAGAACCACATTATTGCGATTCTTATCAAGTTCGATGATCTTCGCTTCAAGCTCACGGCCGATGTAGGGCTGCAGATCGCGCACGCGGCGCATTTCAACGAGCGAAGCAGGCAGGAAGCCGCGCAGTCCGATATCAACAATCAGACCGCCCTTGACGACTTCGATGACAGTGCCGGTAACGACGCCATCAGCTTCCTTGACCTTCTCGATTTCAGCCCAGGCACGTTCGTACTGCGCGCGCTTCTTCGAAAGGAGGAGACGGCCTTCCTTGTCTTCCTTCTGGAGGACAAGGGCCTCTACCTGGTCGCCAATTTCGACGACATCATCGGGGTTGACATCGTGCTTGATCGAAAGTTCCTTGGAGGGAATAACACCCTCGGTTTTGTAGCCAATGTCGAGCAACACTTCGTCATGGTCGACCTTGACAACGGTTCCTTCGACGAGGTCACCATCGTTAAAGTACTTGATCGTCTTATCGACGGCGGCAATAAGTTCTTCCTCGGAGCCGATATCGTTGACGGCAATCTCGGGGAGAGTCGAAGACTCGGGGGTGGTATTAGTCATTAACTGATAACTTCCGGACACTATTGTGAATATTTGCTTGGGACCGACAGACATCGGCCAGTGCGGCGGGTGCTCACACCAGTTCTCCATACTACGCGGAAAAGCTTGGCTAGTGCAAGGCATCCGGGCCAGAATCGACGTGGTGTGAGCGCCTCGTTCTAGTGGGCTGCCTCCCGCCAATTCGGGCCGTACCCCACCCCGACCGAAAGTGGCACCCGCAGCTGCGCTGCCCCGGCCATTTCTCGGCGCACGATATCCTCGGTCGCCTCGTGCTCGCCGGGCGCCACTTCCAGCACCAGTTCGTCATGAACCTGGAGCAGTACCCGACTGCGCAAACCTGCTTCCTGCAGCGCCTCTACCACGGCCACCATGGCGATCTTGATGATATCGGCCGCACTACCCTGGATCGGAGCATTGAGAGCCATACGTTCAGATGCCTCGCGCAACTGTCGGTTCGTGGAACGCAATTCGGGAAGGTAGCGCCGCCGCCCCAACATCGTCTGGGTATAGCCATCTTCACGGGCTTTCACCACGAGGGAATCGAGATATTCGCGCACTTTCCCGAAACGTGCGAAATAGGTATCCATGAGCTCTTGAGCATCGTGGGCGGAAATACGGAGCTGGCGGGAAAGCCCGTAGGCGGAGAGCCCGTAAGCCAAGCCGTAGCTCATCGCTTTAATACGGGAGCGCTGTTCGCTACTTACCTCGCTTTCGGGAATCCCGAAGACGAGAGAGGCCACCGAGGAATGCAGGTCTTCGCCCTCGTTAAAAGCGGTGATCAACGCTTCATCGCCGGAAAGCGAGGCCATGATCCGCATTTCGATCTGAGAGTAATCCGCGGTCATCAGCGCCGCATAGCCCGCGGAAGGAATAAAGGCAGAGCGGATCTGCAGCCCCTCGGCCGTGCGCGCGTGAATATTTTGAAGATTCGGATCCGTGGACGAGAGCCGCCCGGTAGCCGCCACCGCCTGCTGGTAGGTAGTGTGGATCTTCCCATCCGCCCGGGTATTGCGCTGCAGGCCTTCCACAGATTGCCGCAGTTTAATGGCATCACGGTGCTCAAGGAGAGCCCCGAGGAATTGAGTCCCGGCTACCGCCTTATCATCTTCGCGCGCGGCAATGCGCACCGCCAGATCTGCCAGCGCTTCCGCATTCGTGGTGTACCCGGATTTGGTTTTCCGGGTGGTGGGCAAGCCGAGTTCCTCGAAAAGTACCCCTTGTAATTGCTTGGGACTGGAGAGATTGACTTCGTGGCCGATGGCATCATAAGCGAGTCGGGCCGCGGCTTCTACACGCCCGTCGAAATCTTTTCGCAGTTTTTCAAGGTAGGGAGAATCCACCGCAATACCGGTGTCCTCCATGCGCGCGAGGGTGCGGGACACGTCCATTTCGAGGTCGAGCAAGGCACCATCCTCACCGCGGGCCTTCAATTCCCCGAGCAACTTATCCGAGAGCGGGCCGAGGAGTGCGGCGCGCTGCGCCAAAGGATCAGCCTGTCCGTCCAACCCGGGCAGCACTCCCCCGTCCCCCAAATCAACACCGAGGTGACGCAGCGCAAGATCGCCGAGGTCATAGCTGCGCTGATCGGGGTAGAGAAGGTAAGCGCACAGCACGGTATCGCGGACGACGCCGCGTAACTCGGCGCCCTGCCCCCGCACCCGATGCCAGGCTTCTTTGGCGCCGTGCACCACTTTCGGGGCATCAGATTCCAGCCAGGCACGCACCTGGGCAGTATCGTCGTCGTTCATGGTGTGAGTATCGAGAAGTAAGGCGGCCGTTGCCGTTCCAATCGCAAGTGCCTCCACACTCCCCGCACCCGGACTGGCCGGCCCGGCGATTTCGAGGCCAAAGAATGGGGCGTCGGCATGCTGATCAAGCCATGCGCGTACCCCGGATGTGGTGATCTCCAGGCCGGCGAGGGTGAATCCGGCTGGAGCATCGGATTCAGGTGCGCCGTCACGCGCCGGTAATTCGGTGAGGACACGCCCGCGCAAGGTATCAAAATCGAGGGTATCGAAGAGTTCGTGCAGCGCTTCCCGGTCCACTCCGCGCGGGCGGAATTCCTCAAGGTTCTCTCCGATAGGAAGATCACGCACGAGGGTATTAAGGGACCGATTCTGGCGAACCTGATCCAGGTGCTCGCGCAAGGAGGAACCTACTTTTCCGCCGATTTCGTCGGCGCGGGCGAGGATGGAGTCAAGGTCACCGTAGTTCGCGAGCCATTTCGCCGCGGTTTTCGGGCCCACGCCGGGGACTCCGGGAATATTATCGGCGCCTTCCCCCACGAGTGCAGCCAGGTCGGCATAGCGTTCGGGGCGCACTCCAGTTTTCTTTTCGATACCGGCCGGGTCAAGGGCCTGCATTGCCGAACGCGGCATGGGATAGAGCACGGTGGTGTGCTCATCAACGAGCTGATAGGAGTCTTTGTCGCCGGAGGCAATATAGACATCCGCTCCCTCTTCTACCGCACGACGGGAAAGGGTGGCAATAATATCGTCGGCTTCGTAGTCCTCGTAAGTAAGCCAACTTATTCCGCAGGTATCCAGGACGTTTTTAATAACATCGATTTGCCCGGAGAATTCTACCGGTGTGGGGGCCCGGCCTCCTTTATATTCCGGATAGACGCGGGTACGGAATGTTCCTCCCGGCAGGTCGAAGGCCACGGCGATGTAATCGGGGTGGTAATCACCAATGATTTTGAGCAGGGTGGAGAGGAAACCGTAAACAGCATTGGTGTACTGCCCGCGATCGGTGAGGAAATTCTCTGCCCGCAGGGCGTAGAAGGCGCGGAACGCCATTGAATGGCCGTCGACAAGAAGGAATTTTTTTTCACTCACCCCTCTAGCCTACGCGAGATGGCTAGCAGGCGCCCACCGGAAAACCGATGAGCGCCTGACTGTGAGAATGTGGGACCTGGCACGTACGCGGCTGGATGCGCTTAACTACGCCCGCCAACCTGTTCGATCACAGCATCGGCCACTTCGCGCATGGTCAGCCGCCGATCCATCGAGGTCTTTTGAATCCAGCGGAAAGCTTCCGGTTCGGTCAGGCCCATATGAGATTCCAGCAAGCCCTTAGCCCGATCCACTCGCTTGCGGGTTTCAAATTGCTCGGCCATGGTAGAGACTTCGTTTTCGAGCGCTTCGATTTCCTGATTACGCGAGACGGCGATTTCGACCGCGGGAATGAGATCAGCGGGCGTGAACGGCTTGACCACGTAAGCCATCGCTCCGGCGTCCCGTGCGCGTTCCACCAGGTCACGCTGAGAGTAGGCGGTGAGCATAACGATGGCCACCCGATGTTCTTCTAGAATCCGGTCCGCTGCGGTAATGCCGTCCATACCCGGCATCTTCACATCCATGACAATCAGATCGGGTTCGAGTTCGCCGGCGAGTTCAATAGCGGATTCGCCATCGCCGGCTTCTCCGACAACCTCATACCCGGCATCTTCCAGTGTTTCAACAATATCGAGGCGAATGAGAGTTTCGTCTTCAACGACAAGAACCCGAATGGCTTCTTTGTTCTCCGCGGCTTGCGCCGCCGTGTCCTTGGCCATCATGACCCCTTCGACCGGCATGCCGGATAGATTGAACCAATTTACTGCGTGCGATGTTGCACCTGCATCCACACCGAAGTGTTCTCTGACCCTTGAGAGAATGATGACCGGCAACGGGATTCACGCGCCCCTTACCATGCTGTCAGACCACGCGGTGCAGAGCAAACAACGGGACAGAGATTCCCAGCGAACTTCAAGGTTATCGCCGCGGTGCTCCCGGAGGGACTCGAACCCTCACGCCTTGCGGCGCTGCATTTTGAGTGCAGTGTGTCTACCAATTCCACCACAGGAGCTTGTGCATATGCCGTCACCACCAGCAGGATCTCCAGGATCACCGCGAGTGATTGTGCAAACGCAGAGAATATTTCACCATACCCGCCACCAAATTTCAAATGATGGTGACGCAGAAAGCTGGAATGGGAGCGGGTGCCCGGACCGAACGAGTTTTCCATCCAGACACGTCACGCCACGGCTGTCAAGAAAGCAAGCTTATTGAGGTGCTCGA
>NZ_JBOZCJ010000009.1:0-64393 GCF_051265215.1 Actinotignum stranguriae | reverse complement strand
CGAGCGGGGGTAATTCTGAGCTAATCAAAGAGCCGCCCGCTATTGTGCGCTCTTCCCCGCACGAGCGGGGGTAATTCTGAGCTAATCAAAGAGCCGCCCGCTATTGTGCGCTCTTCCCCGCACGAGCGGGGGTAATTCCAGCCGCCAGAATGTCTTCCGTGTAGACGGGGACTCTTCCCCGCACGAGCGGGGGTAATTCCCACCTTTGCGCGATTGCTGGTGCGCTAGGGACCTCTTCCCCGCACGAGCGGGGGTAATTCCCACCCCGAGGCATGATAACGGTGCCAGTATGGCTCTTCCCCGCACGAGCGGGGGTAATTCCAGTAGTAGCGCCGTATAGTCAAGGTGTGTGTACTCTTCCCCGCACGAGCGGGGGTAATTCCGGCGAGCGCGCATCGCGCCTAGAGGCCCGCTACTCTTCCCCGCACGAGCGGGGGTAATTCCCGCGATTACTGACGAAGAAGCCGCGCAATATGCTCTTCCCCGCACGAGCGGGGGTAATTCCAATCCGGATCCGGAAGCCGCCCGTCATCCCGACTCTTCCCCGCACGAGCGGGGGTAATTCTGAGTGGAAAATGAAAGAAATAAAATGGGAGGACTCTTCCCCGCACGAGCGGGGGTAATTCCTGAGCCGCGACCGCGCGATTCTTATCCAGAGTCTCTTCCCCGCACGAGCGGGGGTAATTCCGCGGAAATGGGTATGAGTTTCAACGCTGCGTTCTCTTCCCCGCACGAGCGGGGGTAATTCTGATCCTATCTTTACCGCCCTTTCCATGCGCGCCTCTTCCCCGCACGAGCGGGGGTAATTCCATTTGGTGACTCCACCAGCGCCGCCGGCAAGCCTCTTCCCCGCACGAGCGGGGGTAATTCCGAGGGCCGCGAGGGCCGCGCGGGTGCCTTTGACTCTTCCCCGCACGAGCGGGGGTAATTCCAAGATTTGGACTTCCCACGTGGCACCCCCGGCCTCTTCCCCGCACGAGCGGGGGTAATTCCCGATGGCATCCCCGGCTTTCTTCCCGCTTTCTCTCTTCCCCGCACGAGCGGGGGTAATTCAATTGAGCCCGTGGCCCGCGGAAGCCGGATGAACTCTTCCCCGCACGAGCGGGGGTAATTCCGCCCGCGTAATCGATGATCGCGCTGCGGCGGTCTCTTCCCCGCACGAGCGGGGGTAATTCCGGAAGTATATGACGTGCTGGAAAGTTCCAGCGCTCTTCCCCGCACGAGCGGGGGTAATTCTACCGATGAGGGGCGGGTGTATCGCGCCGCTGCCTCTTCCCCGCACGAGCGGGGGTAATTCTCGTGCATGGCAAGGGCGGGAAAGAACGGCTCACTCTTCCCCGCACGAGCGGGGGTAATTCCCAGCGCGGCCGGTGTGGTATCCAGCAGATCAGCTCTTCCCCGCACGAGCGGGGGTAATTCCTGGGTGAAGGAGCTACCTCAGAAAATCCTGAGCTCTTCCCCGCACGAGCGGGGGTAATTCCCGGCGATGTAACCGCCAAGTGGGTGGATGAAACTCTTCCCCGCACGAGCGGGGGTAATTCCGATTACGCGGCTGGTGGTGTCTGGTTCGATGGCTCTTCCCCGCACGAGCGGGGGTAATTCCTACCGTCCACTGGCCTAGGTCGCCATCGGTGACTCTTCCCCGCGCGAGCGGGGGTAATTCCGCGGGGCAGACGGTTACCGTCACCAAGCTGGTCTCTTCCCTGCGTGAGCGAGGGTGGTGCAGGGGCGCGGAAACGGGGAGGGTGCGATGTCGCGCCGGGCAAGTGCCCATAGACCCTTAATCTCCGGGTTAAGGGTTGCCGCAATCGCGCGGGATACCGTTGGTAGGACGGCGAAAAGCGCGGCATCTCGCGCCTATGCGGTAGTTGGGAAGGTGGTGTGAGGGAGGAAACAGCATCAGGTAGGCTTCTGAACTTGCGCTGGGTGGTAACCCTGGGTAAAGTATCTATTCGTCGCCGCGGGCGGCGAACATAAAAGAATAACGAGCACCGCTAGCTCAATTGGCAGAGCAACTGACTCTTAATCAGTGGGTTCTGGGTTCGAGTCCCAGGCGGTGTACAATCCGCTCCGCAGCTTCGGCTGCGGAGCTTTTTCATGCCAAAATTGGCTACGGGCACATTCTACCCGGGGTACAATACTCCGTCTACCTCCATCCAATGCATCTGAGCAGGCCGTGTTAGAAGCCTGTTCCTGCTACGCACAGGGCGAAATTGCGGATCTACCCGATAACCATCTAAGCGACACCTGTCGCGTTATTCTTGAGGGTGGACTAAGTGGAGGAGTATTGATGAGTGACTGTCCCTATTTTCAGATTTCTAAGAGTGGCTTGATTGCGGTCGCGGGCGGGGTGTGGTGCCTGGCGGGAGTGAATGTCGCGCGCATTGGAGTGGAGAGTTTTGCGGGTTCTACCGTGGGTGCGCCGTGGATCTGCCTGCTGCCCCCGCTCGTTTTTGCCGCCTTTGGGGCAATGTTCACCAAGGTTGCCGGGAAGCATATTCGGCGCATTCGCTCCCATCCCCGGCCAGCGCGACCCTTGTGGCATTTCTTTGATCTGCGCTCCTACCTTGTTATGGCCATCATGATGGGTGGCGGAATTGGCCTGCGCATCAGCGGAGTGCTGCCCGACTTCTTCATTGCCTTTTTCTACACTGGATTGGGGGCTGCCCTGGCCGCCGCGGGACTGCTGTTCTTCGGTGCTTTCATTCGCGATGTTCGCCGCGGTCAGTGATGTGCGGTGCGATGATCGCTGTGCCATACATTCGCAGGCTTGCGATATCTACGCTCTCCAAAGCTGAGTGCTATTGACTCAACTACTATTGAGCCTAGAGTGAACAATTACATATGAGCGGAACAAAGATAAGCCTGTGGGGGTTGGGATTGATGTCAGGGCGATAGGCCCGGGCGCCGAAAGGCGCGCGGCGTCGTCGTTCATAGAAGTGAAAGAAGGATTGACCATGGCATACGATATTGATCGCACGGTGTCTAACGCGGTGGACCGGTTCCTCAGCCCCTTTGATGGATTTTTTGCCGTTCCCACTCGGGTGGTGAACGGGCGGCGTTCCGATCTGGAGGATCTTGCGCTGCAATACCGTTCGCAGCTCAAGCAAACTGAAGATGGCTACGAAGTCCTCTTCGATGTTCCCGGTTTCGCTGCGGAAGATATTGACCTCAACGTTTACCCGGATCACATTACCCTCAAGGCTTCGCAGGAAGAAGAAATCGAGGGCGGTACGCGCACGCGGTCCGTCTCCCGCAGCCTGGGCTTCGATCAGGCGGTGGATACCACCACGGTGGATGCAAATCTCAGCGATGGCGTGCTCACTGTCACGGTGAAGACCACCGCGGGGTCGCAGGGTCGCAAGGTTCAGATTGGTTCAGGCAAGCGCGCCACGGAAACTGACTCCGCTGAGAAGTAAACCAATTTAATAGTGAAGCGGGGCTCCTCTCAATAGAGAAGGGCCCCGTTTTTATGCGCGCGTAGTATTACTTCGGCGCGCACTCGCTCTTTTGCCCGCGCGCCATGAGCTCGGCTTCCGGCGTGCCTTCGCGCACGTAGGTGGCACCGGCATTCGGGGTGGCCTCATCGGCCAGCGTGATACTCTTCCCGTCCTCAGCGAAATGCGCTACCGAAGTTCCGATCTTCTTACCATCAACATCCTTCCAGGTGACGAGGTTGTTAGCGGGTTCGAAAGTGCCGGTCATCACTTGGGATTCTCCGCCGCTGCAATCCACCACCTTGGAGATCAGCTCGCGTCCGTCCACGCTCACCACATACATCGACGCCCCCGCCTGCCGCATAAAACTCCCGGCCTCGGTCGTCTCAGCGGCATCGCATCCGCCTAGCAGGAGCGCCCCCGCTCCCGCCAGAAACAGCGCCGCTGCGCCCGCCGTCGTCTTGCGCATCATATCGCGCATGTCACGCCTCACTTCCTGTACGTTCCGGAAACGGTTCCGAATCTTCTTCCCTACTTTAGCTGCGGTACGACGCCGCCGCCCGGCCCGCCCACTCGTTTCCACGCCGCGGCTCACGTTTGCCTGTCGGTCGCCACCGCGGTGCTCCGGTTTGCTAGAGCACCAGTACCGCCGGCACCAGGAAAATCTTCACCACTATCGAGAAAGCGAAGAGCGTTGCGTAGGCATTATCAATGCGCTCGTCGCCCACCCGAGAGGTAGCCGCGTCCAGGACCGCCGGCTGGCCCAGGAAACCGGCGATTGCACCGGCGGTACGGGGTGCAGAAAGTCGGAGTACCCAGGCGCCCGCCACCAGCAACGCCGCGCAGGAGACCAGCGTGATCACGCAGACCGTCACCGCTGCGCCCACCGCCTGCGGAGAAAGCACAATCTGCGCGAAGCCGGGCCCGGCCGTCAGCCCCAGGGCAGCTAAAAACAGGGTGAGTCCCAGTTGGCGCATCGTCAGATTTGCCGCCTCCGGCATGGCCCACACAAAAGGTCCGGTGCGCCGCGCCGCGCCCAAGAACATTCCCGCGATCAGCGGGCCGGCCGCGGTACCCAGCTGGAATACCTGGCCGCCGGGCAGCGGGAAGGTAACGAAACCGAGGAGCAGCCCGGCCACCATGCCCACCGATAAACTCAGCACGTCGATCTCCGAAATTGAACGTTCGGAATCCCCGAAAAGATCAGCTATGGCATCCCAGCGTTCGCGCGGGGCCACCACGGTCACCCGGTCGCCCGGCTCCAGAATAAAATCGTCGCGGGCCAGCAGCTCCAGGTCCCCGCGCCGTACCCGGGTCACCACCGCGCCGTATTTGGCGGGCAGATTGAGTTCCCCGATGGAGCGCGCCGCCACATCCGGGTTAGAAACCACCAGGCGGTTGAAATCCACGTGGCTGCGATCATCAGCCAGATGGTCATTTCGCAAGTGCCCGAGGTGCGCGGCTGCCGCCTCCACATCCGCCGCCAGACCAACAACAACGACGTCGTCCCCTACCTCAAGATCCTCACCGGGCAGTGCCACTCGTACCCGCCCGCCGCGTCGCAAATACGAGACGCGTACCCGGCCGTCGGCCCATTCGGGGATATCGCGCAGGTTCATGGGGTGTTCCACGGTGATGGTGCGCGGATCGAGCAGTGTCCCGGCCAGAGAAGGAGTATCGCGCAGTCCCGGCCAAGCACGGCCCACGATGAGGGAAACCAGGATAATGCCGATAATGACAGCCAGGGGATACCCGAAGGCATACCCGATGGCGGGCTGCGTGGAGCCGTCTGTGAGTCGGGTGGCGGTGGCGAGAGCCGGTGCCGCCGTCGTCGCACCTGTGAAAAGGCCCGCTAAAAACGGCCGTTCGATGCCGAAAAGAATGCCCATCACCAGGGCGGTGCCCGCGGCGAGGAAAACCACTACCACAGAAGCTAAAAGCAAGGAGAGATTGCGGCGCAGCTGCGCGAAAAACGCCGCGCCCGAAGCGATACCCACGGTGTAGACGAAAAGCGCGAGCCCGAGGGACTGCACCACGTCCATACCAGCCCCGAGCTCGGGGAAGCGCGCGGACATGGCCAAACCCACAAAGAGTGCGCCGGCCGCGCCGATACGTATCCGACCCAGCGGAATCGCACCGAGAATGGAGCCGAGGGCCACCACAACGAAAATTGTTAGTAACGGGGAAGAGTCAAGGATCGCCACGCCATAAGACTAGCCGGGGTAGAGTAAGAGTGTGTCTGATCCCATTGTTACTCTTGCAACGAGCAAAGACTTACCGAAGCTCGACGTGGACGAGGCCGGTCTGCCCGATGCCCTGCGTGAGCGCCATATCGAACCGCGCGTTGTAGCGTGGAACGATCCCGATTACGACTGGAACGACGCCGGAGTTGTCGTTGTCCGCTCAGTTCGTGATTACGGGCGCGATCCGCAGGCCTTCATTTCGTGGGCCCGCTCAGTTCCGCGGATTCTCAACCACGCCGATATTATGGCGTGGAATTCCGATAAGCATTACCTGCGGGAATTGGAAGCGGCGGGTTTGCCCACCATTCCCACTACCTGGCTGGAACCAGAGGAAAACCTCACGAAACACCAGGTTCATACCCGTTTCCCAGCGCACGGTGATTTCGTGGTCAAGCCCGCGGTGTCTTCGGGTGGGCGCGGTACGGGGCGTTATACCGCCACCGATCCGGCTTCGCGCTCCCAGGCGATTCTGCATGCGCAGCACGAGCTTGCGAAGGGCCGCAGCGTCATGGTGCAGCGCTACCTGGAGAATATTGACCGCACCGGTGAGGTTTCACTGATCTTCCTCAACGGCCTGGCTTCCTACCGGGTGGAAAAGGCTCCGCTGCTCCACCCGCGTTTCCGTAGCGCGGATCAAATCCAGGAAGAAGTCGTCTCTGTTTCAGAGGCGCGCGAATCGGAATGGCGTTGGGGTGAGCGGGTGCGCAATGTGCTGCACGGGCTCATTCGCGAGCATACCGGGCGTGACCACCTGCTGCTCTTCAACCGCGTGGACATCGTGCCGGCCGCTCCGGGGGACCCGAACGAGTTTTACGTTATGGAGATTTCCCTTATCGACGGCTCGCTGTACCTGTCGCTGGATGAGAGTCACCTCAACCGTTTCGCGGACGCGATTGCGGTGCGCACGGCCTGGTAGTTCGGTCACGGGCGGCGCGGTTGTAGCACGACGGCGCAGCTTTCGCTCCCGCTAATAAACGCGACTGAGGTACGACGGCGCAGCCGGGCGGCGCGCCGATCCGGCTCACAACGTGGCCGCTATCACCGCCGCGGAATTGTCTTTGCGCGCGGTGACCGGCTATAGTTGTTTATCGGCGTTCTTTCGCCGAAATGGTGGCCATAGCTCAGCTGGCAGAGCACCTGGTTGTGGTCCAGGAGGTCGCGGGTTCAAGCCCCGTTGGCCACCCCAGAGTTCAGGCTCGTTTTGAATGTTTGGTACTAAGCAGTCGAAACGAGCCTGAGTTGTATCGCAGGTAGTGGATGGCGGAGATGCCGTTTCTGGGGCTGCTTGTGAGCCCTATCTGCGCAGAGAGGAGCCCTGATGGCGAAGCGTAAGAAGAAAGATCGCGGCGGCGTATTGACCTGGGTGGGAATCCTGGCCATCGCGCTCGCGAGCATCGCGGATTTTGTGTTGTTTTTCTTCGATAATGGCTCCCGCTATATTCTCTACACCCTCCCGCTGTGGTTCCTTGGCATCGGGTGTTTCGCCTGGCTAGGGCGGAGTGAGGAGCGCAGGAACAATACAAAACGCACGGGTAACAGATAGCTTGCAAGTGGCTGTTGGTGGCGGTTGACAAACATATAATAAACACAGAATCGGCTCTTAGAACTTCGCTGTAAGAGCGAAGTTCTAAGACCCGAAACTGAGTATCGTAGTTCTACTGCCAGTATGGGTGAGATTAGTCTCACTGCTAGGCAGGCGGTTTTACACAGGCAAATTTAGCGGCTGTGCTGGACTGTTGATTCATTTTCGATCTCTTCGAGCGACTTACCACGGGTCTCGGGGACGCAGAATCGCACGAAGAGAACACCAAAGACGCAGATAATTCCAAAGACGAGGAACACATATTCCTGCGCCATCTTGGCGGTCATAATCGGGAAGATGAGACCAACGACAAAAGATCCGATCCAGTTGAAGGAAGAAGCTAGTCCGGATGCCCGGCCGCGCACGGCCAAGGGGAAGATCTCGCCGACGAGAACCCAGGTCAACGGCGCCCAGGTAAATGAATAGAACGCAACGTACAAGCTCAGGAACGCGACGATGATCATGGGATGCGCACCTGGCGCGATCCAGTTAATGACGGCCGGCATGATGAACGAGAGCGCCATGAGCGTGCCACCCAGCGTGAGAAGGGTACGGCGGTTAAACCGCTCCGCGATGGCGATGAATACCAGGGAACCGGCGACCAAGATCACGCCTTGCACGATTGCCCACATTAACGCATCAGAAGCGGCCACTCCCGTAGCTTCTTCGACAATGAGCGGAATGTAGTAGAAGATCGCATTGGCACCTTGGAACTGCTGGAACGCCGCGACACCAACGCCGGCCATGACGAGGTAACGATAACGCGAGCTGAATAGCGTTCCCCAGCTCGAAGCTGCTGCATTAGCGCTTTCGATGGTTGCGGTATTCTTGATTTGCTCAATTTCCGCGTCGATTTCGTCGGCGTTGCGAACGTAGCTAAGGACTTGCCGTGCTTCTTCGATTTTTCCGCGGCGGACAAGGAAGCGGGGCGATTCGGGAAGGCGTAAGACACCGAAGAAAAGGATGACTGCGGGGACTGCTGCCGCGGTGAGCATAAGCCGCCAGGCGAGAGAGTGTTCCAGCCCCTTGAGTAAGTAATCCACGATGTAGGACAGGAGCATTCCAGAAACGATCATCGTCTGGTTCAATCCTGAGAGATTGCCGCGCAATTTAGCCGGGGCGAGCTCGGACATGTATGCCGGGACAAGTGCGGAGGCCGCGCCGACCGCGAGTCCCAAGAGAATCCGCATGATGATGAGGTAAACGGCGCCTTCATCCGGTGCGATACCGCAGAGGATTGAGCCCACACAGAAGATAACGGCAGCGGCGAGAATCATATTGCGGCGGCCAAATCGATCTGAAAGTTGACCGGCCAAAGCTCCACCAAAAATGGCACCAAACATAACGCCGGAGGTAATCCATCCCACGATAGAAGCGGAATCGGCCAGTTCCCAATCTGTAAGGAGGAATGGCAAAGCGCCGGTCATAACGCCTATGTCATATCCAAAGAGAATCCCGCCGAATGCTCCGAAGAAATAAATGAAGCGTCCAGAAATCTTTTTATCTGTAGTCATAACAGTCCCTCCGAGACTACGCAGTCTCCCTACGTCCCGCTCATGTCTTATGGCGAGAGGAATGCAGAATGTTAGCGCTAACGTCTACGCTGGTTTCAGCCTAAGAGAGTAGGGGATGCTTCGTCAAGGGCTTAAGGTCTTTTGGCGTAACGGAGGCTAGCTATCGTCGGTCCGCGTCGAGCAGTATTGATTCGGACTCCGTTTCGCATTGATTAGTCCGTCTGGGATACTACCGATGAAGTGGAGTCCCGCACGATGAGTCGTGCGGGAACCGGAGAAACATCGGGTTCTTTCCCGGAAATCAGGTCCAGGACTGCGTCGATGACGCGTTGGCCGAGCGTGGCGAAGTCCTGGCCGACTGTAGTGAGCGCCGGGGTGTAGTACTCTGTTCCGGATACGTTATCGAATCCGACCACTGATATATCTCGTGGGACGTTTATGCCACATTTATGCAAGGCTGCCAGGAGTCCTAGAGCCATCTCGTCATTTGCGGAAAAGACCGCGGTGGGGCGGTTTGCTGGTTCTTGGGTGGCGAGAGCGATTCCTGCTTGGAAGCCTGATTTGGCGCTCCAATCCCCTTCGGTTTCCTGGATTTTCACTCCGAGTTCGCTTGCCTGCGAAAGCGCGGCGCGACGCCGAAGTTGGGCATCTGTCCAGTCCTCGGGGCCGTTGAGGAGGAGGATGTGGTTGTGGCCAAGCTGAGCCAGGTGGCGGATAGCCGCCCGGGCGCCACCGCTTTGATCAACGCTCAAGGCTGATAGTGAATCAGTGCCTTCGACTTCGGGGCCGACCATGATGATGGGGACGTTGTTCTCAAATTGTTCGGCATAGCGTGACATGGATTCCCGTGCGGCAATAACAATAATGGCGTCAACTGAGCGTTCGAGGAATTGGTCGATGACTTCGCCGAATTCCTTCTCGTTGGCAGTGCGGATGGTGCCAAGCAGTGTGGTGTAGCCATGGTGGCGTGCGGCTTGTTCGAGGGAGGCGAGGGTGTGGGTGGGGCCGAAGAGGAAGGAGCCAACGGCGATAACCCCGATGAGGAAGGATTGGTTGGTGGCTAGAGTGCGTGCGGAGTTGTTCCTGCGGTAGCCGAGTGTGGTGATAGCGTCCTGGACGCGCTGGCGTGTTTCTGGGCGAACCCCGGGGAAATCGTTGACCACGCGGGAAACGGTTTGGTGAGAGACTCCCGCGATTTGGGCAACTTCTGCCATTGATGGCGCCCGTTTGATCTGAGCCACGAGGTTCTCCTTCGCATGTTGATAGGTGAATTCGCCATTACTGGTCGTGTCTTACGTTGTCACCCCGGCAGGCGGGGTGACGTCCGAAGATCAATGGAATGGCGAGTAATCGCACTTATGCAGTTTATATCGCCGCCAGAGTATTATCGCCCTTGCTATTTTTGAGTGTGCGACGTTAGACTAGCCGCAAGATGTTAGCGATAACATTCAGTGGTGGCAGATAGATGACACCCCGGATAGGCTCGTGCTGGATTTACTTGTGTGAAGTAAATCCGTAGACAATCTCGACTGCGTACTCGAAGGAGAGTGGCGTGATGGAACAACGTGATACCCAGGACTTGTTGCGTGGTGGCAAGGTTGGGCTTGGTATTGAGCTTGGTTCTACCAGGATTAAAGCGTGTGCTGTGTTGCCTGATGGGCGTCAGATCGCGCAGGGTGTTTTTGCTTGGGAGAACCATTTCAAGGATGGGCATTGGACGTACCCGCTTGCTTCTGTGTGGGAGGGGATTGCGGGTGCTTACGCGATGCTTGCTGGTGAGTGTGAGCGGAAATTTGGGGTGCGGCCACAGCGGTTTGTGGCTATTGGTATTTCAGCGATGATGCATGGATACCTCGCCTTTGATAAAAACGATCAGCTCTTGGTTCCTTTCCGGACCTGGCGGGATACCACGACGGGGCGGGCAGCACAAAAGCTGACGGGTCTTTTCGGTGTGACGGTGCCGTTGCGGTGGTCGATTTCTCACTATTATCAAGCCCTCCTCGATAAGGAAGAACATGTTGACCGGGTTGCGTTTTTGACGACGCTTGCGGGTTATGTGCATTGGCGCTTGACTGGTGAGAAAGTATTGGGTGTTGGAGATGCTTCGGGAATGTTTCCTATCACCGGCAGCGAGGATGCAGGCAAGGCAGATAGGCCTGGTTATGACCGGCGGTGTTTGGGCTTGTTTGAGGACGCGACCGGTGTTGATGTAGCGGGCTTGTTGCCACGTGTTTTGGTTGCCGGTGAGGTGGCCGGTGTGCTCACTGCTGAGGGTGCTCGGCTTCTTGACCCGTCTGGAGTGCTCCAGCCTGGTATTCGTTTTGCTCCACCGGAGGGGGATGCGGGTACGGGCATGGTTGCAACGAACGCGGTGCGCCCGCGCACGGGGAATGTTTCGGTTGGTACGTCTATTTTCTTGATGGCTGTCCTTGAGCAAGCGCTTACTTCTGCTCACCCGGAGATTGATCCTGTTACTACTCCGGTGGGTGATCCGGTGGCGATGGTGCATTGTAATAACGGTGCTGATGAACTGGCCCGCTGGGTAGAGTTGTTCGCTCAGGTCGCTCGCAAACTCGATGCCCCGAATGCGAGTCTCGACGCCGTGTATGCAGCAGTCTTGAGTGCAGCACTTGAAGGAGAAACAGACGCGGGGGGCGTTCTCGCTTTTAATAACCTGGCCGGTGAACCTATCGTGAGGTTGGATGAGGGTCGCCCGGTAGTTACCCGCTCCCCGGGAGCTGCCTTGACTTTGGGTAATTTCATGCGTGCCCAGGTGTATTCCACGTTCGCTGCCCTGGCACTAGGATTGCGGGTTTTGGATGGTGAGAATGCTGGGCTGGATGTTTTGTGTGCTCATGGGGGAGTGTTCAGAACGAAATTAGTCATGCAACGCCTGCTGGCCGCGGCGACCGGTACCCCGATTACTGTGCGTGAGGGTGCGGCTGAGGGTGGTGCGTGGGGGATGGCGTTACTGGCCTTGTTTACCGCGCGTGGGGGTGGGAACCTTGCTGATTTCCTGGACGAAGAAATATTTGCTTCTTCTACTGCTTCCACGATTGCACCCGCGCGGGCTGAGGTAGAAGGCTTTGCCAGGTTCCTTGGCCTGTACGAGAAAGGTTTGCCGATAGTGGGCACGGCGGTAGGTAATCTTCCGGCCTGGATGCCCGCAAGCGAGGACGATCTGGTGGTTGATAAGGAAGGGGACCTGTCATGAAACAGTTTTCGAGTGATGTGAGAGAGAAAATCGCGGTGACCCGCAAGGTTGTTAGTGATTTGCATGGTGAGTTGATTCGCTGGAATTTGGTGGTGTGGACGGCGGGGAATGTGTCCCAGAGAGTCGTTGTGGGGGAGGAGCCAAGCCTGGATGATTTGTTGGTTATTAAGCCGTCTGGGGTGCGGTATCACGAGCTTAGTCCGGAGAAAATGGTTGTCTGTGATCTAGAAGGAAACCTTGTCGAGGGGGATTATGCGCCGTCGTCGGATACCGCGGCTCATGCTTATGTGTATGCGCATATGCCCGAGGTTGGGGGGATTGTTCATACGCATTCGACGTATGCGACGGCGTGGGCGGCGCGTGGGGAAGAGATTCCTTGTGTGTTGACGATGATGGCTGATGAGTTCGGGGGTCCGGTCCCGGTTGGGCCTTTCGCAGTTATTGGTGATGATTCGATTGGGCGTGGGATTGTGGCGACGCTCCAGGGTTCGCGTTCGCCTGCGGTGTTGATGCAGAATCATGGGCCTTTCACTATCGGGGTGACAGCGGAGGCTGCGGTGAAGGCTGCTGCGATGGTTGAGGAAGTAGCGAAGACGGTGCATGTGGCTAGGAGTTTGGGAGAGCCTGTTGTGATCGCGGGGGAGGATATTGATCGGTTGTATGACCGCTATACCAACATCTACGGACAGTAAACCTGGCAAATAAATCGTGGCAAGGAACTACGAAAGAGTTTTTAACCAATACCAATCAGATACAAAGGAGTAACGATGAAGAATCCCTTCGATAACAAAGAGATCTGGTTCCTGACCGGGAGCCAATTCCTCTACGGTCCGGAGACCTTGGATCAGGTGGCATCCCAGTCGCAAACCATTGCGAATACGCTCAATGATTCACCGGATATCCCAGTGAAAATCGTGTGGAAACCAGTTTTGACAACATCCGAGGATATTCTCCGTACTTTCCTTGAAGCCGGCGCGAACGATAATGTTGTTGGGGTTATCGCCTGGATGCATACTTTCTCCCCGGCAAAGATGTGGGTACGCGGCCTGGAAGCATCCCGTAAGCCGCTCCTGCACTTGCATACCCAGATTGACAAGGTCATGCCTTGGGAACGCATGGATATGGACTTCATGAATCTCAACCAGGCCGCCCACGGGGACCGCGAATTCGGATACATCCTCACCCGTATGGGGGTGGCTCGAACAACAGTGGTCGGCCACTACACCGATAAGGAAGTCCATGAAGAAGTCGGCACCTGGGTGCGAGCCGCGGTGGGCTGGAACGAAGCACAACGCCTGCGGGTGGTGCGTTTCGGGGATAATATGCGCAACGTCGCGGTGACCGAAGGCGATAAGACCGAAGCGGAAATCCGTTTCGGTACCTCGATTAATACCTGGGGTATCAACGAGCTAGTCGAAGCCATCGATAAGGTCAGCGAATCCGATGTAGACGAACTCATTGAGGAATACCTTGATTCGTATGATGTTGATCCACAGTTGCGTCCGGGCGGGGAACGCGCCGAGTCGCTCCGGTATGGCGCTCGCCAGGAAATCGCATTGCGGGCCTTCCTGGAAGAAGCAGGTGCTGGCGCGTTCACCGATACTTTCGAAGACCTAGGAGCTTTGAAGCAGCTTCCCGGCCTTGCCGTGCAGCGTTTGATGGCCGACGGGTATGGCTTTGGTGCTGAAGGCGACTGGAAGACCGCTGTTCTCGTGCGCCTGGCGAAGGTTATGGGGTACGGGCTTGCGGGTGGTGCTTCTCTTATGGAGGACTACTCCTATAACTTGGTTCGTGGGCAGGAAAAAATTCTTGGTGCCCACATGCTCGAGGTATGCCCGAGTATTACGAACGACAAGCCGAGGCTGGAGATCCACGAGCTCGGTATTGGTGGTAAGGAGGACCCGGTTCGGCTAGTCTTCACTGCTTCTCCGGCTGAAGGCGTTGTTATCGCGATGTCGGATGTGCGAGATCGTTTCCGTTTGGTCGCGAATAAGGTGAAGGTTGTTGAGCCGGATAAGCCCCTGCCTAATCTCCCTGTTGCGCGGGCAGTATGGCAACCTCTTCCGGATTTCCAAACCTCAACTCGTTGCTGGCTGGAGACGGGTGCGGCCCACCATACCGCGCTTACCACCCAGGTCGGTATCGATGTGTGGCGTGCCTTCGCGAAGATCGCGGGTGTCGAGCTCGCGGTGATCGATGAGAACACCAAGTACAACTCCTTTAGCGAACACCTGCGCTGGAACTCGGTCTACTACCGAATCGAACAAAATCTGCAGGCGTAGCACATAGTCAAAGTAACGGCGGGCGGGCGGAAATGTTCGCCCGCCGTTTTCTGCAGAGATGAGATGAGTCGAAGCTACAAACTGGTGAGCACCTGACTCCATTGAGTCGCGTCAGGAAGTCGGGTTTCGTGTTATGTGGTGGGAAATATGAAGTGCCATGGTGAGCATTTTTATCCATACTTCACCATGGCCGTTCGTTGTCCGTGCTCATATCTGTGGCGGGCTCGGCCTCATCACCCTATTTCTCGTTTTCGGGTGAATCCTTTCCGTCATTTCGGAGAGGGAAGGGCGCGCGAATAAGTGGAATCGGATAAGAAGCCGCTTTGAGCGGATCCATGAGAGCATCCGTGATGCCAGCAGTAAAGCTTTCCAAACCTAGAACTTTGTAAAGCGCTTCGCGCCCAAACTTAGTCGAATCTGCGACGAAGAATGCTTCTGACGCGATGGACCGAATTTTCCGCAGAAGTTCGAGATTGTAGCTGGAATTTCCGTAGACTCCATTTTCCATCACCGAGCTTGCCCCAAAAACGGCAACGTTAACTCGGATGTGATCCAGCTGGTCCACGGCAACGGGACCCCACATATGAGTTTTCATGGGCAGGAGATCTCCGCCGATGAAAACCAGATTGAGGGATGGCTTTTTGAGGATTTCCATTCCGACCAGGAGGTCGTGGGTAACGACGGTCAGATTTCTATGTTGCAGTGCTTTCGCGACTTCCAGGCAGGTGCTTCCCGTGTCAATGAAAACCGTTTGCCCCTCGAGAAGCCTTTCGGCCATTGCGGGGCCAATAGCGCGTTTCTCTCGCAAGTGAGCAATGGGGATATCGTCGTCAGAATCATCCATGGCAGGTAGCGCGCCCCCGTGCGTGCGTTGTATTTTGCCATGTTCGGAAAGCCAGTCAAGGTCACGGCGAATTGTCGACACATTAACGTGAAAACGTTTTGCGAGCGAAGCGACTGATTGAAAACCCGTGTCTTGGAGAATTCGCAGGATCTGGTCTCGTCGACCCATAGCGCCTCCTAAAATGAATGGTGAGGTGCTAAAAACTCCATTTCCGCGCACCTCGCTTATGTTTTAACGTTTTTTAACGGGAACGTACCGCCACGCGGAGGAAGTAGTACGTCGTATCTATCATATCCGCCCTAACGGTACGGAAACGGATCACGTCGATAATTCTACAGGAAAACGAACTATTACGTGCACGAAATCGCGCAATAAAAAGCTGGTAACGGGCAAAAAGCTGTTGTAATATGACAACCGTGCGCAGTGGTGCGCGCATCGATTGAGGTCATAAAGGCGTGATCCGTTGGAATCAAGTGATTCCACCAAAATTAGGAGGTGCACATGAAGCTCCGTACATGTCTCGCAATGCTTGCCACGGGCAGTCTGTTCTTGTCCGCTTGTGGCTCGGTTGGCGGAGCGGGGAATAATTCTGGAGGGAATGCCGGTGCTGGCTCCCCGGATAACAAGACGATGGTCACCGTTGTCAAGGTGAAGGGAATCGCTTGGTTTGATCGCATGGATGAAGGTGTCGTCGAGTGGGGTAAGGAAAACGGTTACGATACCCGCACCGAAGGTGGCGACGACGTCAGTCCTGAGAAACAAATCCAGGTGATCCAGGACCTGATTGCGCAGAAACCCGCTGCGATCACCGTCGTTCCGAATTCCCCCGAAGCTCTATCAGCTGTTTTGGCGCAGGCTAAGCAGCAAGGAATTAAGGTGGTCGCCCACGAAGCCACCGGGATTCAGAATGTTGATATTGACATCGAAGCCTTCGATAACGTGAGCTACGGCGAACAGATCATGGAAAACATCGGGCAATGCACCGGTGGCGAAGGCAAGTACGTTCAGTTCGTTGGCGGGCTGACGGCTAAGACTCATATGGAATGGGTTGAGGCTGCCTATAAGTACCAGCAGGAGAAGTTCCCGAATATGCAGCGCGTCGAGACTCCTATCGAGAGTACCGACAACGAAACCGCCGCATACGAAAAGGCTAAGGAAATTCTTGGTAAGTACCCGGATATCAAGGCGTTCCAGGGCTCTGCGGGTAATGACGTGCCCGGAATCGCGCGCGCGGTAGAGGAAGCTGGTCTTCAGGACAAGGTGTGCGTGATGGGAACGTCCATTCCTTCCGCTGCCTCGAAGTACCTTGCTAACGGCTCTATTGACAAGATTTTCTTCTGGGATCCCGCTCTTGCTGGTAAGGCCCAGCTTGAAATTGCCAAGCGGCTCGCGAATGGCGAAACCATTGAAACGGGTACCGATCTGGGCATTGAGGGATATCGCTCCCTCAAGAAGCTCGAAGGGTACGACAACGTTTGGGTTGGTGATGCCTCAATCGAGGCCGATGCCGAGAAGGCTAAACAGTTCAAGTTCTAGAAGTTAATCGAATTGGTCGCGGGCCGAAGTTTCTTCGGGAAGTTACTTCGGCCTGCGACCTCACTAGGAGGAGTGTACGTGAACACTTCAGCTCAGTCTGATGCTTCTTATTTCTTAGAGGCAAGAGACATAGTGAAGACCTTCGATGGCGTTACTGCACTCGCCGGTGTCTCGTTGAAAGTGAAATCCGGTGAAGTACTGTGTTTGGCTGGCGAGAACGGTTGCGGTAAATCCACTCTTATCAAGGTCATTTCTGGAGTTCTCTCACCCGATAGCGGGCAGATTGTTGTCGAAGGGCATTCGTACAGCAAGCTGACACCGCTCGAGGTGATGGAGTTGGGAATCCAGGTTATTTATCAAGATTTCTCGCTCTTCCCCAATCTTTCAGTTGCGGAAAACATTGTCGTAACCCGCTCGGTATCGAAGCGTAGGAAGATCTTTAACCGGTCATCCGCTCGGGCTCGAGCCAAAGAAGTTATCGACAGCCTGAAGGTTCACCTCGATCTCGATGCCGAAGTGGAGTCTTTGTCCGTTGCGGATCGCCAGCTGACGGCAATTTGTCGAGCGCTGTGTTCGGATGCCCGGTTGCTCATCATGGATGAACCAACCACGGCATTGACGCAACGCGAGGTGAAGAGACTCTTTGCGGTGGTGGAGAATCTGCGCTCCCAGGGCGTTGCGTTAGTCTTCGTATCGCACAAGCTTGATGAAGTAACTCAGATCGCATCCAGGATTTCCATTATGCGATCCGGTGCGAACGTCGTCGAAAGCGCCGTCGAGGATTTCGATAACGAGAAAATCGCCGAATACATGACCGGCAAGACCCTCGATGTTTCCCGGCATGTGGTTACTCCCAAAGAAGGCGAACCGATGCTGCGGGTTCGCGGGTTGTCGTCGCCGGGCCGGCTCGCGGATATTTCCTTCGACGTGCGCGCCGGGGAGATCGTCGGTTTCACGGGTCTTCTTGGTTCCGGGCGTTCCGAGATCGCCGAAGCTCTCTTCGGCATTCTTCCCCATGACTCCGGGGAGATTTCGGTTGAGGGGAAGCCTGTAAAAATCACCTCGATTCAGGATTCCCTCAAAGCCCAGATCGGATATGTTCCTGAAGACCGACTCACGGAGGGCCTCTTCCTAGATAAACCCATTTCCGACAATATGATCGCGGCGTCGATTGATCGCCACACATCGAAGACAGGAACTCTTCAGAAAAAAGATATTCGCGAAACGATTGGCCAATACTTCAAGTCCTTGAAGATCAAGGCTCCGAATGTTGCGGCCCCGGTTCGATCACTTTCGGGTGGTAACGCACAACGCGTCGTCGTAGCGAAATGGCTTGCGCGGGAGCCAAAGGTTCTTATACTCAACGGCCCAACGGTCGGCGTGGACGTTGGTTCCAAGGCTGAGATCCTTCAGATTTTGCGCGAACAGGCGGAAAACGGAATCGCGATCATCATTATTTCCGACGACGCGCCAGAACTCGTTGCGTGTTGTAACCGCGTATTTATTACGACGGCGGGGCGCATCAGCAGCGAGCTCGTAGGCGATGAGGTGACGGTTGAGACGATCAGAGAGCGAGTAGTCGCATGAGAAAACAAATAACACGAGCGGGTAAAACTCCGATCTGGTCGCAGCTACGGGGCCAGAATAACGAGGGCATTCTCCTTGCTGTTCTCATCGTCCTCGTCGTCGTGATGTCAATTGTGAGTAGGGATTTCCTGCAAATCTCAACACTCTTCGCGATTATCAGATCGTCGATTGTTCCACTCATCTTCGCGCTCGGCGTTCTGCTCGTTATTATCTCGGGCGGGATTGACGTGTCCTTCGCGGCGATTGCGGTCTTCTCCGCCTATGCGACGGTGACTGCGCAGCTGACCTTTGCGGTGGATTTCGGTCTGATTGGTTCTTTCCTCTTCGCGATGGTGCTCGGAACCTTGCTGGGGCTCGTCAACGGTTACATCATCTCGAAATTCCGGCTCCCAACTCTCATCGTAACCCTAGGCACGCAGGGCATTTTCCAAGGTGTCCTCATGACTTATGTGGGCTCGCGGTATATTGCCGATCTTCCTGCGGGAATGGCAAGTGCCTCCACGGTTAACCTTGTTACCCTGCCTACTGCAAATGGCGTGGCGTTACTCCACGTCATGATTATTCCGGCGGTGGTACTCACTCTGGCGGTTAGCTGGCTCCTGAACAGAACCATGTTCGGACGGTTTATCTACGCCATTGGTGGTGACGAAGAATCCGCGCGGCGAGCAGGTATTAACGTCAAGAGTGTTCAGATGCGGGTGTACATGATCGTTGGCGTGATGGCCGCGATCGGGGGCGTTATCTACATGGTTATGGGGCGCTCCGCCAGTCCGAAAGAACTCATCGGCGGTGAGCTCGATATTATCGCCGCTGTTGTTCTGGGCGGCGCGTCAATCTTTGGTGGATACGGATCGGTCAAGGGCACCGTTCTCGGCGTGCTGCTGGTGCAGCTCATCAATAACTCCCTCATCCTCGTGGGTGTTCCAAGTGCGTGGCAGCGTGCAGCGGTCGGTGTTCTCCTCATCGTGGGTGTGAGCATCCAGGCCATCTCCGCTAAGCGCGCGCGGAAACAGGTTGGTGTTCTTCCGGAAGAGACAGTGAAATGATGACAGAAGTTAAGGATCCGACGAATAAGCTTTCGTCGCTCAATGAAAAGATCGACCGGTCAACAAAGAGATTTCACTCGACGTTCCGTATGAACCGATCTACCACTCAGATGCTATTGCTGCTGGTGGGAACCTTTGCGGTATTTGCTATTGCGAACCCGGAAACGTTCCTTTCCCTGGTGAACGTCCAGAATATGGCTCTTGCCGTTCCAGAAATTGGGCTGCTGTCCATTGCGATGATGATTTCTATGGTGACGGGTGGAATCGATCTTTCGCTGGTGTCCATCGCAAACCTCACCGCGATCACTATCTCAACGACGTTCACGGCGGTGGCGAATAGTGATCCAGCTATGGCTGAGAATCTGGGGATTCTCATTATCTTGCTCGGAATTTTGGTTGGTGTGGCAGCTGGTGCTTTCAATGGGTTCCTCATTGCGAAGATCGGAGTAACTCCGATTCTGGCAACACTGGGGACAATGCAGATCTTCAACGGTCTGGCGGTGGTGTGGACTGGCGGTAAAACGCTGTACGGCTCACCGAGCGCACTAACAGCTTTCGGGGTCAGTGCGGTTGCCGGCATACCTACATTGTTCTTTGTTTTCCTTGCCGTTGCCTTGGTTGTAGGGTTCTTGCTCAATCGTACACCTCTGGGCCTGCGCCTTGAACTGCAGGGCGCCAATCCGGTTGCGGCGCGTTATTCCGGAATCAAATCAAGCACGTTGCTGATGCGCAGCTATGTGCTGACCGGATTCATCGGTGCTTTAGCGGGCGTTGTGTTCATCGCGCGTAACCCAACTGCCTCAGCAGATTACGGCGCTTCCTACGTCCTACTCGTCATCGTGATCGCGGTGCTCGGTGGAACGAATCCTTCGGGTGGCTACGCCACAGTCTTCGGAGTTTTCCTGGCGGCCCTCACTCTTCAGATTGTGCGTTCTGGCTTTACCGCTATGCGGTTATCGCCATTCCAGTACGCGATTGCTCAGGGCGTCATTCTGGTTGCTGTATTGGTCATAGACAAAATCGACTGGAGGAAAGTTTTCCGTAGATCAACCCCTAAGAAAGTTTAAGTCCCCTTCCAACACAAAGGATTATCATGAAAAAGATTATTAATGATCCGAATAAGTTTGTCGATGAAATGGTCGAAGGCATCCTTTTAGCTGCGCCGGAAGACCTGAAGACCCCGGGCGATGATCTGCGAATTCTCGTGCGTGCAGATGCGCCAGTCGCCGGGCAGGTAGGAATTGTTACGGGCGGCGGCTCGGGCCATCTACCGCTTTTCAAAGGGTACGTCGGCAAGGGGCTGTGTTCGGGCGTAGCCATCGGCAACGTTTTCTCCTCCCCATCCTCGCAGCAATGCTACGAAGCAGCGAAGGCCGTAGACGGCGGTAAAGGTGTGCTCTTCCTGTATGGAAATTACGGAGGAGACGTCTTTAACTTCGATCTTGCTACCGATTTAGCTGAGCTTGACGATATCGAGATTAAAACGGTGCTCGGTCGCGACGACGTCGCTTCCCAGCCGAAAGAAAAGGCTGAAGACCGCCGCGGTGTTGCGGGAATCTTCTTCGCCTACAAGACCGCGGGAGCCTCGGCCGAACGTGGCGATGACCTTGAGACAGTCGCCGCAATCGCGGAGAAGACGGTGTCCCGGACCGCAACTATGGGTGTGGGGCTGTCTCCCACGATTCTTCCCACAACGGGCGAACCGAGTTTCGACCTCCCCGATGGGGAAATGGAAATGGGAATCGGGATCCATGGTGAACCGGGAATTCGGCGTGAACCGCTCCGTACCGCTGACGAAATCGCCGATGAAATTCTCGAGGCTATTGTCGCGGATCTGGAGATCACAGCGGGTGATCGGGTAGCCGTTCTCGTCAATGGCTTGGGAGCAACTCCCTTGGAAGAACTCTATGTTCTCTATCGCCGCGTGCATCAGCAGCTGACGGCCAAGGATGTTGTGATCGAACGCAAGTACATCGGCGAATACGCAACCAGTTTGGAGATGGCAGGAGCATCGATTTCACTCCTCAAGCTCGATGATGAAATTCTCGAGCTCCTCGACGCGCCTGCGCACTCGCCCTTCTTCGAACAAAAGGAACACTAATGAAAACTCCCGAACTTATCTCCACTATCAAAGAAGCATTGGGTTTGCTTATCAATTCTGCGGATGAATTAAGGGATCTTGATCAGCTGCTAGGCGACGGCGATTTGGGTATTACGATTTCGGCCGGTGCCAATGCCGTCATTGGCGCACTGGAATCGGCAGATCCCAATCAGAAGCCTTCGCAGGTGACACGAACCTGCGCCAAGGCTTTCGCGAATGCGAACCAATCCACTATGGCTGCGCTCGTTGCCGGTGGGCTTCTCGCTGGATCGAAGATCTGGGGCGATAAAGAAGAGATCTCGCGAACCGATGCTGAAGCATTCATGCGTGCTGCTGCGGAGAGTATCGCTCAACGCGGAAAGAGCAAGGTGGGGGACAAGACGATCCTCGATGCCATTGTTCCGGCGTGCGATGCGGTGCGCGATTGCCCGGAAGATGCGGATGCTACGGACGCAGCGATTAAAGCTGCTGCCGAAGCTGTTGTCACAACCCGTGATTTGCAATCGCGCCGCGGCCGCGCATCCTGGCTGCAGGACCGCTCAATCGGGCTTCAAGATCCGGGAGCTACAGCCTTCCTGAGGCTTTTGGAAGCCTGGCGTGATGCCATCGCCGGGGAAGTTTCCGAGCCTTTGGCACGCATGCAATAAACATACGAGTGCGGTGGGGGCGGAGCGATTGTCGTTCTGCCCCCACTTTTTCGATGCCAGATATCCGTGCCTTCTCTAGTAGAAACTCATTTGATCAACGCGTTCTCCACATAAACAAGGTGGAGCCTTACCCCGCGTGAAAGAGTGCGGAAAACGTGGCGCGCGCTATCCTCACCGTCACGCCACCAAATTCTCGGTACCATAGGGGAATGACCAGCGCGGAGCCGTGCCCCGCGCAGCAGGGCAAGTACAGGTAGGCCGCTCGCGGCCGTGACAAGGAGCCGCACAGTTGAGCCAATCGCAATCCTTCGCGTTCGATACCCAAACCCGTATCCCCAAGGTACGAATCGGGGTCGGTCGCGCGCACGGCAAGGCGATCCTATTCGGCGAACACGCCGTGGTTTACGGGGCCCCGGCAATTTCTCTCCCTGTTCATGTGCTTCCCGTTATCGCCAATGCCACCATCACCACCGGCGAATCCACGATTAGTTCCGAGCTTTATCGCGGTCCGGCCGCCTCCGCCCCGGAGCGCCTGAGTCCCGTGGTCGCCGCTATTGATGCCGGGCTCGATTTCGTGGCCCCGGGCAGCTCCGCCCACGTCACGATTTATTCCGATATTCCTTATGAGCGCGGGCTCGGCTCCTCGGCCGCGGTCGCTGCCGCGATTGTTTCGGCCATTGCCGACGCCGCGGGGGTGCGCCTTTCACCCGCCGAGCGTTTCCTCCTCATCCAGGTAGCCGAACGGGTGGCCCACGGTCGCCCCTCCGGCATGGATGCCCACGGCGTCGTCGCCGATACTGTTATTAAATTCCAGCGGCCGGACGTCACTCCGCTGATCGTGGCGCGCCCCCTTCACGTGGTGATCGGTGATTCTGGAGTGCCCGGCGCCACCCGGCAGGCTGTCGGCTCGGTGCGGGAGCTGCGTGAACAGTTCCCGGCGAAAGTGGAGACCCTGGTCGCGCGGCTGGCCGGATACGCGGCGGACGCGGAAATGCAGCTCGCGACGGGGGATTGGGCGAGCATGGGGGAAAATATGTGGCGCGCCCACGCGACCCTCGCGCAGCTCGGCGTCTCCTCCCCGGAACTCGATACTCTTGTAAACGCTGCTCACAGTGCCGGGGCGCTCGGTGCAAAGATGACCGGCGGCGGGATTGGCGGGTGCGTCATCGCCCTGGCAGAGAACAGTGCTCACGCGAAAGACATCGCCGCGGCGCTGAGCGCAGCGGGCGCGGCAAACGCCTGGTCCACCTGGGTGGAGGCCAGCAAATGAGCACCGCGCGCGCCCACCCGAATATCGCCCTCATCAAATATTGGGGGAAAGCGGATGACGAGCTCATGCTTCCCGCCGCACCTTCTGTTTCCCTCACCCTCGATATTTTTCCGACGACGACGACAGCCCGCCTCGCCCCCACCGCCCAGCGTGACCGACTCATTCTCAACGGCCAAGAAGCGAGCGAAAAGGCGCTTCGCCGGGTAGAGCGGGTGCTCGATGTTATCCGCGAACAGGCCGGGCGCAGCGAAAAACTGCTGGTCATCAGCGATAACGAAGCGCCGACCGGCGCCGGAATGGCCTCCTCGGCTTCCGGATTCGCGGCCCTGGCGCTCGCGGCCGCCACGGAATACGGGATGGATGTGAACACCGCTCACCTCTCTCGCCTTGCTCGGCGCGGTTCGGGATCGGCTTCGCGTTCGGTTATTAGCGGGGTGGCGCTCTGGCATGCCGGAACGGATGAAGAATCGTTCGCTGAGGAGATTCCGGCACCGCCGCTGGCCATGGTCTCGGTCGTACTCAACACTGCTCACAAGAAAATTACTTCCCGGGAAGCGATGGTCACCACCCGCGCTACCTCGCCGTACTACCGCGGCTGGGTGGAATCCACTCGCGATATGGCCGCGCAGATGGTGGAAGCCTGTAAGGCGGGGGATATGCGGCGCATCGGTGAGCTTACCGAGCTCTCCGCGCTGCGCATGCACGCCTTGATTATGAGCTCCGAACCGCCCATTCATTACCTGACGTCCGCGTCCTGGCGCGTTTTTGAGCTGGCCCGCACCCTGCGCGGCGTGGGTTTGGATGTGTATGCCACCGCGGATGCCGGCCCGAATGTGGTGCTCCTGACCCGCCCCGAGCTCGCCGCCGAAGTGGCACGCCACGCCGAAGCCCTCGGCGAAGTAAACATTGCTCACGCGGGGAACGGTGCTTACCTTGTAGCGGAACCGGAGTCTCACCGGGAGGTGCTGTGAGCGAAGCAGATAGCTTGAGCGGAGCAGATACAGAGCAGGCCTCCGCGCGCATCCACGCCAATGCGCCGGGCAAGCTCTACATCGCGGGGGAGTACGCCGTGGTGGAAGCCGGCCGGCCGGCAATCCTTATCGCGGTGAACCGTTTTATTGACGTGGTCCTCACCCCTGCGGAAGGCTCCGGCCTGGTGCGTTCGCACGGCAACGGTTTCGCGCCGCTCTACTGGCGCCACGAAAATGCACTTCCCGTTTTTGATGATATTGGTTCCGATTACGCTGCCAATGCCATCCGCACCGTGGAAGCGCTGCGCAGCGAACGCGGCCTGGAGGCCCGCCACTACAACCTCGATATCACCTCCGGCCTGGTGGAAGAGGACGGCCGTAAATACGGCCTGGGTTCCTCAGCTGCGGTGACGGTGGCCATCGTGGATGTGCTCAATCGTTTTTACGATCTCAAACTCACCCTGGAGGAACGCTACAAGATCGCGCTGCTTTCCGTTCTGGAGCGGGCCCCGCGGGCTTCGGGCGGTGATATTGCTGCTTCCACCTACCGCGGCTGGGTCTACTACCGCTCCCCGGACCGCGCGGGCCTGAGCGAATACGCGCGCAGCCACAGCGTGACCGAGACCCTGAGCGCACCGGCCTGGGATCCATGGGCGGTGGAATCATTGCCCGCTCCCGCCCGCGAAGAACTCCTGGTTGGCTGGACCGGCCTGCCCGCCTCCACAGAGCACCTGGTTTCCGGGGTGCAGGCCCGCTCGCGCGGCGCCTATTTCCCCGGTTTCCTGGACGAATACGAGGACGTGGTGGAACGCCTGGCCACCCAATTGCGCACTGGGGGCCGCATCGGCGCGGAGATCACCGCCGCGCGCCGGCTCCTGCGCCAGCTGGGCGCCAGCTCGGGTATCACCATCGAAACCGAGCGCCTGACTCATTTATGCGACGTCGCCGCCGAGCTGGGGGGAGCTGCCAAATCGTCCGGAGCTGGCGGGGGTGACTGCGGGATTGCCCTGGTGGGAAGCGATGTGGATAAAGACGCGGTATATCGGGGTTGGTGCGCGGGCGGCGTCGAACCGCTGAACCTCGCGGTGGTGGAAGGATGAGCACGGTGAATGCTGCCGGCGCGGCTGAGGCTAGCGCTTCGCGCGGTATGGGCCATGGAGCCAGTGCGCAGCAGGACACTTCCCGGGCCGCGCGTAAAGATGAGCATGTGGCCCTCGCGCGGGCTCAGGAGATCCGCCGTAATGATTTTGATTGTGTGGCGCCGGTTCATCACGCGCTTGGCGCGTGCGACGTCGCCGCGGTGGACCTGTCCACGCAGGTCGGGACCTTCACGTGGCCGGTGCCTTTCTATATCAACGGGATGACCGGCGGGACGGAAGCGACCGGGCGCATTAATCGGGTGCTGGCGATCGCGGCGCGGGAAGTGGGCGTGCCGATGGCCAGCGGATCGGCCTCGGTGGCCCTCGATGATCCGGCTACGGCTTCCTCGTTTACTGTGATTCGGGAAGAAAATCCGCGCGGTTTCGTTATGGGCAATATTGGGGTGGGGCGCAGCGGCGCGGATGCTCGGCGCGTGGTGGAGCTTCTGGACGCGGATGCCCTCCAGCTGCATCTCAATGCGGGGCAAGAAATTGTTATGCCGGAAGGCGAGCGGGAGTTTTCCGGTTGGCGCGCCTCGGTGGAGGAAATCGTGGCGCAGGCCGGCGTGCCGGTGATCGTCAAAGAAGTGGGATTCGGGATTTCACGGGAAACGCAGTGTGTGCTCGCGGATCTTGGGGTGCAGGTGGTTGATGTTGGGGGAGTGGGCGGCACGGATTTCGCCCGCATTGAAAACTCCCGGCGGGAAGCACGTGAATATTCGTATTTAGCGGGCTTCGGGCAGTCTGCCGCGCTGTGCCTGCTTGAGGCGGAGGCGGGAAGTGGGCTTGATCTGCTGGCTTCGGGCGGGGTGCGCAATCCTTTGGATGTTGTCCGTTCGCTTATTTTGGGGGCGCGTGCGGCCGGCGTGGCTCGCCAATTCCTTGAGCTGGCAGTTCAGGGGGATGAAGCCGCTGTGACAGGTTTGCGTTCCTGGCGGGATCAGGTGCGCGCGCTGCTGGCGCTGCTCGGGGCGCAGACGGTCAGTGCGGCGCGGCAGTGCCAGGTGTTTATTACCGGGGAGCTGGCCGAACGGGCCCGGCTGCGCGGCGTCGATCTTGAGGCGTATGCGCGGCGTGGACCTGTGGCAGATAACGTGGCCTAGTAAATAGCTCGGTAAACAGAGCTGATCGCTCATCGCTTCTCACATCGGGCCTGAATCCGGATATAGTGGAGCAAAATGAAGGTGCGGATCCCGGTTCTGTCTAGGCGTTTGGTTTGGCTGGTTGTGAGCCGACGGATCCCGTGTGGAATACCTTGTTTGGGGAGGATGAGCGACGTGATTACGGGGAAGGAAGCGGTACGCCTCGCTGCTGAGCGTAAGCGTAAGTATTACCCGAGATATACGATTTATTCTCATGGGTGGTTGGAAGACGACGAGTATTATTGTCCTATTTTATTCGTTAAATATCCGTCAAAAGGGCCGCCCCGTTTTCTTGTGAACAAGCAGACCGGCGAGGTTGAGGAATTTCAATATCTTCCTAATCGACCTATTGCTGCTCGGTTGAAGGCAATGAAGCGAACTAAGTATTTGTTCCGTAGGGTGATTATTCGCCCTCGACGATTCCCTCGGCGGCGTGAAGATTAAAGCGGTTCGCATGCTTGTGTGAAGTGTGACGGGTCGTCAGATCCTGGACCGGAGAGGCGCCGCTTTGGACACAGAGTGTCGATGCTGACCTTCATGATTTTCCTTCCTAAAATGTATAAGAAGTAGAAGATGTATAAGATGTAAAAAGTAGTAAAGGTCGAGATTTGCGGATAAGGATTGCGACTGATCCGTTCAGATCAACAGGTAATTTGAGGGCCGTCATATCATCTTCTCTTTGACTCGTCCGTAGTGGATAGCGCTGAGCTACTCGTTTCCTGCGGTATTTTCCGGGAACTGTACTGCGCTCGTACGACACGTGAAGTACATCTGTGAAAAACATACCGTCTCCCGCAGGGGCTCCTGTGATTGTTGGGGTACGTGAGGTTACCGCGTCTGAGCGTTGTGTCTGTGTAGAACGACGCCGCACCGCAGTCGCACTTGACCTGCCCTAATAACCCCACTCCCGCACCGCCTTATGAGATGTCCCACAGGGGTGCTTCTCTTATCAACTGGATTTCTGCGCGATGAGCGCCTAACGTAATCCCCATGGCGAACAGGACCACTCAGATGCACACCGCGATGCGCGGTGCCTGCGTGCGTACCTGCATGTGCCCCATGTGTTGCATGTGTTGCTGTCGCTAGTTCGCCAGCGGAACCCGAAAAATTAGTTGCCCCATACTGAAGACCGGGCATTTTCGGATAAGCCAGCGCGGACAAGCGGTACCCCGGTGTTCAATTCCCGGGGACTAACACAAATGTGGATAATGCGATGTCCGCGGTGGCACGGCCTTGCGTTTCGTTCCCAAAATCCCGCATTATCCACGGTCAACCCAACACCAAGTAAGGAAGAACCGTGGCAATTGCACAAACCTCACGTATTCGTCGTCGCGTCCTGGGCGGGCTGTCCGCCCTGGCGGCGCTCACCATGGCCCTTACCGGGTGCTCCAGCCCGGATCTATCCGGCTCGGGTGACTCCGCCCCCGGTACCGCCGCGGGTACCGGGGCCGGTGCGGAGAGCGCCACCGTGGGGGCCCGCACCCCCGAACAGATCAAAGAAGCCGGCTCGATTCGCATCGGCACCTTCGCGGACAAGGCACCTTTTGGCTCGCTGGTCGGGAAAAACACCTACGAAGGCTACGACATAGTTTACGGTGAGCGCCTCGGCAAAGACCTGGGTGTCAAGGTCGAGTGGGTCCCGGTGGATGCCTCCTCGCGCGTGGAATTCCTCAAGTCCGGAAAAGTCGATATTATTCTCGCGAACTTCACGGTGACTCCCGAACGCGCCGCGCAGGTGGACTTCGCCAATCCCTACATGAAGGTCTCCTTCGGTGCCGTTTCCAGCGCGAAGGAGCCGGTGCGTTCGGAAGCGGAACTCGCGAATAAAAATATTATTATCGTCAAGGGCACCAGCCAGGATGCATGGATTACCGCGAACCACCCGGAATGGAAGGTGACTAAGTACGAGCAATACACCGAGGCCACCAATGCCCTTACCGACGGACGCGGGGACGTGTGGATCACGGACAACACCGAGGCCCTCGCCTTCACCGAACAGAACAAGGATTTCGTGACCGGAATTGCTTCCTTCGGGGAAGAATCCACCATCGCTGCCGCCGTGCAGCAGGGAAATACCGAGTTGCGCGACTGGATCAATAACAACCTCGTGGATCTTGGCAAGGAGAACTTCTTCCACAAGGACTTCGAGCAGACCCTCGCCCCGGTCTACGGCACCGCGATCTCTCCCGATGAACTCGTCATCGAGGGAGGGGCTCGCTAACAGTTCCCTCCTCCCTCACGCGCGGGCCGCCCGGCCTCAGCTAGCCGCCCGGGCGGCCCGCGCCGGGGGAGAGTGAACATCAAGCGAGGATACCTATGGATCTATCAGTACTGAGCGAAGCGTGGCCCCTGTACTTGCAGGCCATGCTCGTCACGCTCCGCATCGGCGCCATTGGCGTGGCCGCCTCCCTCCTCCTCGGCTGGGTGTGCGCGGCGCTCGCGCATTTCCGGGTGCCTATCGCGCGCCAGCTCGTGGCCATCTACATCGAGCTCTCGCGCAATACCCCGCTTCTTGTCCAGCTTTTCTTCCTCTATTTCGGCCTCCCGAAAATCGGCCTCACCCTCACCGGGGAAACCTGCGCGATTATCGGGCTGACCTTCCTGGGCGGCTCCTATATGGCCGAAGCTTTCCGCTCCGGCTTGGACTCGGTGCCGCGCATCCAGCGCGAATCCGCCCTCGCCCTCGGGCTCACCCGCCGCCAGGCCCTCACCCGGGTCCTCCTCCCGCAGGCCGTCGCCGTGGCGATGCCGGCACTCACCGCGAATATTATTTTCCTCATCAAGGAGACCTCGGTGGTGTACGTGGTTGCCGTTCCGGACCTCATGTACCTGGCCCGCGAACATATGGGCCTGCAATCCACCACGCAGGAAGCGCTGTTCCTCCTTACGGTGTGCTACACGATTATTCTGCTCCCCATCGCCCTCGGAGCACGCTGGCTGGAAGGGAGGATGCGCCGCTATGCTGCCGTTCGCTAACGTCACCCTCGCTTCTGTATCCGCATATGTTACGACGACGCACGGCGCGCTCGCGTCCCTGCCCGCTCGCTTCACCTCCGCACCCGCGCCCACCGTTCCGATTAGCGGCGGGGAAGGCTGGCGCCCACTCCTCGATCCGGAGAATCTTTCCCTCCTTTTCCAAGGTCTGTGGGTCTCGGTGCGCATCGCCCTCATCGCGATGGCGCTGTCCCTTGTATTTGGCACACTCCTGGGCCTGGTTATGGACGTGCGTTCGCGCCTGGTCCGTTTCCTCACCCGCGCCTACGTGGAGGTGCTGCGCATCATCCCGCAGGTGGTGCTCCTCTTCATCGTCTATTTCGATTCCACCCGTACCTTCCACCTCGATATGTCCGGCGAGCTCGCTGCGATTATCGTTTTCACCCTGTGGGGGACGGCGGAGATGGGGGACCTGGTGCGCGGCGCCATTGCCGCCGTACCCGCCCACCAATACGAATCGGCCCACGCGCTCGGGCTGTCCACTCGGCAGCTCCAGCGCCACGTGATTCTTCCGCAGGCGATCCGCCAGCTCATCCCCCTCACCGTCAATCTCACAACCCGCATGATTAAAACGACGGCGCTTGTTTCCCTCATCGGCGTCATCGAAATCCTCAAAGTTGCCCAGTCGATTATCGACCGGGAACGCTTCGACTACCCGGATGCCGCCCTGTGGATCTACGGCGCGGTCTTCCTCATCTACTTCGTGGTCTGCTACGCGATCTCCGCCTATTCACGCCACTTGGAAAGGAAACTAGCACTATGACAAGCCCGGCATATTCCCAGCCCCTCGACCCTGAACTCGCCTCCGACTCGCGCTCCCTAGGCACCACATCCGCTCCCGGCCAGCGCGCCCTAGGCGGCGCATCCGCCCCCAGCCCGCTCGCTTTGCGTGGCGCGGCCGGGCACGCACAAACGCTGCGTTTAGTGGACGTTGATAAAACCTACCCGAATGGCGTGCATGCCCTGCAAGGGGTCTCGCTTGAGGTGGCGCCTTCCGAAGTTGTTGTCGTCGTCGGCCCATCTGGATGCGGCAAATCTACGCTGCTGCGCACCATTAACGGACTGGAGGATATCCAATCCGGAAGCATTTCCTACGGTGAGCAGAACCTCGCGGAACCGGGCACGGACTGGACCGCGGCGCGCGCCCGCATCGGGATGGTTTTCCAGAATTACGAACTGTTCCCGCACCTGTCCGTCCTCGATAATCTGCTCCTGGCCCCGCGGGTGGTGCGCAAAGCGCCCGCCGGACCCACGCGTGAACGCGCCCTGGCACTGCTGGAACGAGTGGGGTTGGCGAACCGGGCCGATGCGCGCCCCAGTCAGCTTTCCGGCGGGCAAAAGCAGCGGGTGGCGATTGTGCGCGCGCTCATGATGGAGCCGGAGGTGCTGCTCCTGGACGAAATCACCGCCTCGCTGGACCCGGAGATGGTGCGCGAGGTACTCGACGTGGTCCTCGAGCTGGCCGGCGGCGGGATGACGATGCTGCTCGTCACCCACGAAATGAGTTTCGCGCGGGCGATCGCGGACCGCGTGGTCTTCATGGACGCCGGGAAAATCGTGGAAATCGATAGCCCCGAGCGCTTCTTCACCAGCCCCGCCTCGGAGCGCGCCCGTGCCTTCCTCAAGACATTCGTTTTTGAGCCGGTAGACTGAGCGGCGTGACTGACTCGAGAATCACCCCGGACTCGCAGACCCCCATCCCCACTAAATGGGTGGGCCCTATTCACATCTCCGGCCCCGTCCTCAGCGGCGCCGTGGAGGTTCCGCTCGCCACCTACGAAACACCGCTGTGGCCTTCGTGCAACCGCGGCGCGGATGTCTCGCGCATGGTGGAGGGTGGCATCCGCGTGTGCGTGGCCGATGAGCGCATGTCTCGCTCGGTGCTTTTTATTGCCGACGACGCCGCAGCGGCTCTCCGCGCGGTCACCGACATCGCGGCGCGGCGTTCCGAGTGGGAACGGGTGGTGGCCGGGCAGTCGCGCTTCGCGCGCCTGCTGGATATCCACCCGGAAGTGGTGGGGAATTTGCTTTTTGTGCGTTTCGAATTCTCCACCGGGGATGCCTCGGGTCACAATATGGCCACCCAGGCAGCTGAAGCTCTTATGGGTGCAATATCAGCGGTGTGCCCGGAGCTGACCTACGGGTCCATTTCCGGGAATTACTGCATTGATAAAAAGCCCTCCGCCGTCAACGGGATTCTGGGGCGCGGGCGGCGCACCATCGCGGATATGTTCATTCCGGATGAGGTGATCGCCAAGCGGCTGCGCAGTGACGCGCACCGGATTGCCGAGCTGAATTACCGCAAGAACTGGGTGGGCTCCACGCTCGCCGGGGCGGTGCGTTCGGCAAATGCCCACTATGCCAATATGCTGCTGGCGGTGTACCTGGCCACCGGCCAGGATGCCGCCAATATTGTGGAAGGTTCCCAGGGCTTCACCCACGTGGAAGAACGCGCAGGCGGGCTCTATGTATCCTGTACCCTCCCGAATCTCATCGTGGGAACTGTGGGGAACGGCAAGGACCTGCCAGGTATTGAAGCGGTCATGGAACGTATGGATCTGGCGGATCGGAGCCGGCCGGCCGGGGAGAACTCCCGGCGCCTGGCGGCCATGATTGCCGCCACCGTGCTATGCGGGGAGCTATCCCTGCTGGCTGCGCAAACGAATCCGGGTGAGCTCATGCACGCGCACCGTAAATTTGAACGCGGCGGGGCCCCCGCGCCCCGTGCGGCTCAGCAGCAGCCACGCGTTAAGGAGAACTAAGTGAATATCGGTATTGACGCACTTGCCTGCGCTACTTCGCATTACTGCCTACCGCTCGCGGATATGGCGGAGGCTCTGGACGTGCCCGTGGGCAAGTACCACGTGGGGCTCGGCCAAGAACATATGAGCATCCCGGCCCTCGATGAGGATGCCGTCACCCTGGGGGCCCAGGCCGGGGCGTGCCTTTTGACCGCCACCGGCACGGAGGGAATCCGCACCGTCATTTTCGCCACCGAATCCGGGGTGGATCAGTCGAAATCTGCCGGGGTTTTCCTGCACGCGCTCCTCGGGTTGCCGCGCCATGTGCGCACCGTGGAAATGAAAGAAGCCTGCTACGGGGGGACCGCGGCGCTACAAAGCGCCCTCGGTATTGTGGCGCGCCACCCGAAAGAAAAAGTGCTGGTTATCGCCGCGGATATCGCGCGGTACGCGGCGGGCGGATCCGGGGAACCCACCCAGGGAGCCGGCGCCGTGGCTTTCCTGGTGAGCGCGCAGCCGCGCCTGCTGACTATCCCCGCGGTGAGCGGCGTTTACACCGCGGATATCAACGATTTCTGGCGCCCGAATGACTCCAGCACCCCGCTGGTAGACGGCCACCTCTCCATGGATGCCTATATGGATGCCCTCACCGGGGCCTATGATGACTACCTCGCCCAAGGCGGCATCCCCGCAGCTCAGCTGGCTCGTTTCGTGCACCACCAGCCCTTCGGGAAAATGGCTCGCAAAGCCCACGCCCGTCTTATGGCCCATACGAACGATCCGCGCGGAGATGAGGTGATCGAAACCGGCCTCACCTACGGGCGCCAGATCGGCAACTCCTACACAGCCGCCCTCTATATTGGCATCCTTTCCCTCCTCGGTACCGACCCGGCCGATCTGACCGATACCCCCATCGGGCTCTTCTCCTACGGCTCGGGGGCGGTGGCGGAATTCTTCGCCGGTATCCCGGTGGCCGGCTACCGGGAGCGGCTGCGGGAAACCGGGGCGGATGCCGCGGGAATCGCAGCGCTGCTCGCCGCGCGGGAAACTATCGATTTCCCCACCTACCGGGTTTTACACGGTGCTCTGCGCACGGATTCCGCCGATTTTTCGACGCCGCCGCAGACCACCGCACCTTTCCGCTTCGCCGGGGTGAGTTGCGGGGTGCGCCAGTACGAGGTGCGGGCCGAGGGGTAATACGCCAGGCCGGGGCGAAGCCGGCGCTCAAAATCAGGGCGGAGCCGCGCGCCACGTGAACACCGCTGGGCAGTGGGGAGTGGAGCGGGGCAGCGTCGTCGTACCAAGATGGCGACACCCACATGTACGGCACCCCGCAAAATAATCGTATGCCGTAGTGAAAGTCGACCATACTGGAGGTGAGCTACCCGCACCACCCCGGGCGAAACTCGGGAGTCTCCGAAATCTGATACAGTTTTTCTGCGCGTGTCAAGTGACGAAAGACTTAGGAGACAGTACGATGGGGAACATGACTCAACGACCCGCAGATGTGGAACCGAACTGGAGCGTCTCCGGCGGCGACCACCATCCTGATACCGAATACACGATTTACACAGTTGTTCATCGCCCGGCCGGTAGCCCGGCCCCCGCGGATCTTTCCAATGCCACGGCGCGCATTGATGAAGTTATTGCCGCGCACCCGGAAGTCACCCTGCGTGGCTTCTACGATCTGTCCAATTTGCACGAGCATGCCGATCTCATGGTGTGGGTGCACGGGAAAGACCTTGCCCCGCTCCAGGATTTCATGCGGGACCTGCGCACCACTCCGCTTTTTGAGAATCTTGATGTGACCTGGCAGGTTCCCGGTGTGCACGTGGCCGCGGAATTCAACCGCATGCACGCCCCGGCCTTCCTGGTGGGTGATAAGCCGCTGAGCTGGCTGTGTACCTATCCCTTCGTGCGGCACGCGGAGTGGTACCTCATGGACGGCAAGGAACGCGCCGTGCACCTGCGTGAACACGGCATGGCCGCCTCGAAATTTGAGGGCATCCTCGCCAATACCGTCGCGTGCTTCGGGATGTCGAATTACGAGTGGATGCTCGCTTTTGAAGCTGAAGATCCCACCCAGATTGTGGACCTCATGCGCGCCATGCGCTACACCCAGGCGCGGCGCTGGATGAAGCGTGAAACACCCTTCTTCTTCGGGCGCCGCTGCGAAACCAGCGAGCTCGCCAAGATTCTGCGCTACGAAGCCTAAACAGTGCTTATTCCGTGAGCGGTGTTTACCACCGCGGAACGTGCACGGATAAGCAGCGCTTACACAGGAGATTCATGGACTACCAAGCCAGTCAACAGACCAGCGCCGCCCTGGTGGCCGAACGGAAAGCTCCGCGTGCCACGCGCATCACCCGCGCTCCGGGCGAGCATATTTTGGCGGGAAGCCCCGCCGTGCAGCACGCCGCCGCGCGCGGGGAGCACTGGGTGAGTGAACCCACCGCCTATGACGCCATCGTGCTCGCTTCCTTTGGCGGGCCTAACGGTCAGGAAGACGTACTGCCCTTCCTCCGCAATGTCACGGCAGGGCGGGGCATTCCCGATGATCGCCTCGAAGAAGTGGCGGTGCATTATCGGCTCAACGGGGGCAGTTCGCCCATTAACGGGCAAAACGCGGCCTTGCGTGCCCGCCTGGAAAGCGAACTTGCCCGGCGCGGCCACAATATTCCCGTCTACTGGGGCAACCGCAATTGGGAACCCTATATTTGGGAAGTGGTGCGTGAGGCATACGAGGATGGCCACCGCACCCTGCTGGCGGTGCCTACCTCGGCGTATTCGGGATATTCCTCCTGCCGCCAGTACCGGGAGGATTTCGCGGACGCGCTCGAATACGCGCAGATCCCCGAGGATATGCGGGTGGATAAACTGCGGGAGTTCTTCGATCATCCCGGTTTCGTGGTGCCCTTTATTGAGGGCCTTGCGGCTGCCTATACGCAGATGCGGGAGCGCGGTTTCGCGGCGGAAGAGATTGAAGTCCTCTTCACTACGCATTCCATTCCCAACCGCGCCAATGAGCTTTCCGGCCCGCCCGAACTGGGCGGTGGGCTCTACCTGCGCCAGCACGAAGCGGTGCGCGATGCCATCCGTAGCGCGGTGGAGGATCAGGTGGGGGCTCGCCTGAGCTGGCAGATGGTCTTCCAGTCCCGTTCCGGCCCGCCGCATATTCCGTGGCTGGAACCCGATATTAATGATGTTATTGAAACGTTGCCGGGGCGCGGGCGGCGGGCTGTCGTCGTCGTTCCTATCGGTTTTGTATCCGATCACATGGAAGTGCTGTGGGACCTCGATAATGAGGCCCGGGCGACGGCGCAACAGTGCGGCCTAGCTTTCGCGCGGGTTTCCACCCCGGAAGAGCATCCGGCTTTCGTGGCCGGTCTGGCGGATCTGGTGGAGGAACGCCTGGAGGGGCGTCCGCGCGCGCAGCGGGCCCACCTCACTGAGATGGGCCCGTGGTTCGATCTGTGCCCGGCGCATTCGTGCCGGAATCCGCACCTGCCCGAATTGCGCGCCATTGGCGGCTTTATCGGGGAAGGCGTGGACGCGTAATTATTCGGTGGCCTCGGCTGCTGCGGTACCGGTAGCGCAGCTATCGCCGGCAGCCAGCCGTTTCGTTTCGCCTTCTACCTGGCGTGCGGCCTGCTGGGCAACCTCGGTGTCCACGCTTTCCGGGAAGAGCACCGCGCGGTAGTAGCGCAGCTCGTCGATGGAATCGTAAATATCACCGAGCGCCCGGTGGTGCCCGAACTTCTCCGGCGACACAAAATACGCCTTCGGGTACCAGCGCTTCGTCAGCTCCTTAATGGAGGAGACGTCAATAATGCGATAGTGGAGGTAATCGACCAGCTCAGGCATGTATGCGGTGAGGAAGGTCTTATCGGTCCCCACCGAATTACCGCCCAGCGGCGCCTTACCTTCCGGCACCCGCTCCTTGAGATAGGCAAGCACCTGGCTTTGCGCCTGCGCCACACTCACCCCGGTTTCCCATTCCTTGATGAGACCGGAGGAGGTATGCATATCGCGCACAAAATCGTTCATCTGCGCGACCGCCGCAGCGGAGGGCTTAATAATAATATCGATGCCCGCGTCCACCGGGTGGAGGTTGCCGTCCGTCACAACAACGGAAATTTCCACCAGCTCATCAACGCGGGGATCCAAGCCTGTCATTTCGCAATCGATCCAGACAATCGGATCGTTTAGATCGTGGTAACTCACCCCTCCATTCTAAGCACACGCGTGCGAGCGGGCGGATGCGGTCCGCGTGGGATGGGATAGCACGACGACGCCGCCAGCTGGCAGCGGGGACTGTGGCCACGCGGGCGGTGCTGCCGGGCGACCCGGTCACCCGGTGCTGCCGGGTGGTGCCGCGGAACAGCCCGAAACAAAAGCGCCCCCGAAAGGATTCGAACCTTCGACCGACGGATTAGAAGTCCGGTGCTCTATCCACTGAGCTACAGGGGCCTGGCGCGCTGCGCCTGGCGCAGAAGCGGCGCTCTTAATGTACCCGAATCGGCGGCGGGGTTAAAACTACGCGCCCGCGTCAAAATGGTGAACAATAGAGGGGTGGCTCAATATCGTGATGTTCCTCGTCTTATCGCTCGCACTATCGACGCGCTCGATAAAGCGCGCTTTCCCCTTGCCCTGCCCGGATCGCGCGATATCGAAGCGGAGCGCACCCAGCTCATCACCCAGCTGAAAAACCGGGTGCTCCCGCGGATGGAACGGGAAGCCACCCCTGCAGTGGTGGTGCTTGGCGGCTCCTCGGGAGCCGGGAAATCCACTCTCTTCAATTCGCTTTTCGGGGAGGAACTCTCCGCCGCCTCGGTGCTGCGCCCCACCACCCGCACCCCGGTGATCGCCGTGCACCCGGATGATGCTCCGCTCCTGGAAGGCCATGTGCTCACCACCCTGGCTGAGGTACGTGAAAGTGCCGGCGCAATCCCCGGGCTGGTGCTGGTAGACGCCCCCGATCTTGATTCCGTGGACGCGGATAACCGCGCACTGGCCCGTACCCTCCTCAATAGCGCGGACCTGTGGATTTTTGTGACCACCGCCTCCCGCTACGGGGATGCCACCGCCTGGTCGGTGCTCACCGATGCGCACGGGCGCGGGGTGACCACCGCGGTGGTACTTAACAGGGTCCCGGCCAGTGCTGCCCGCACGGTGCGCGCGGACCTGGCGCGCCGGATGGAAAACTCCGGGCTGGGGGACTCCCCGCTCCTCATCGTGGCCGATAACGGCCCCACCGCCGGGCTCCTTCCCCCCGCTAGCGTGGCCGAGCTGCGCCAGTGGCTCGAATCCATGTCCGAAACCGGCTTCGGTCAGGCCCTCATCACCCGGGCGGATGCCGCCATGTTCCCGCATATGGGCGAACGCCTGGAGCACATCGCCGCCGCGGTGGAAATGCAGGCGGAAGCCGTGGAACACCTGCGCTCCGTGGTGGAGCAGTCCGCGACCGCCCCGCGCGAGGCCCTGCGCAAAGCCGCCCTCAGCGGACGCTTCGGAGCCGGGGCACCCACCACCGCCTGGCTTTCCGCCGCCTCCAGCGGTGGGCCACTAGCAGGTATTAACCCGGCCGCCAGCCCCGGCCTGGGGGCGCGCGGGCGTATCGGGGCCCGCGACGCCGCCATGACCACCGTGTTTGAAGCGGTCCGCACCGCCGCGGATGTCACCCTCACCCAGCAGCTCAGCGATGCCAGCGACGCAATTCTTAACGCTTGGGCGGGCGGGGTGATTGACACTCGCGAACTCGCGGCAAGCGCTCGCGCCGCCCTCGATCTGGATGCCATCCGTTTCCGGGCCTTCTCCGCGTGGATGAGTTACCTGAAGGCTACCGCGCAGGCCGCACCGCAGAATCGCTGGTTCGGCACCGCCGGGATGGCCGCGGTACTCGGGGCCGCGGCCGGGGGAGTGAACGGGGCACGCAGCCTAGCCGACGGGCTCTACCGGGGCGGGGCTGTGCGCGAGGCCCGCGAAGAACTAGCCCGGCTCCTCGACGGGGCAATCACCGAGGTCACGGAAGTATTTCGTAACCAGCTTGGCGATGTGGAGCTCGGTTCGGGGCGCACGCTCCGGCTGCGTGCCGTCGAATTTAAAGACAGGTTCTAGTGGAGGAAGGGAAGAAGCTCATGGACACAGCCACCGTGACCGCGCGCTTGGAGCAGCTGCGCGGCGTCGTCGCTCAAGGAAAAGATCTATTCGATCCGTATGTGCTGCAGCGCGCCGAACGGGAACTGGAGGAAATCTCCGGGCGCCTGGAAGCTGGGCTCGGCCTGACGGTGGCGGCGCTCGCGGGTGGCACCGGTTCGGGGAAGTCCACGCTCTTCAATGCGCTTACCGAGCTCAATTTCGCGGACGCGGGGGACGTGCGGCCCACCACCATGGATATCACGGCCTGCGTCTGGTCCGCGGCGGCCCGCCCCGTGCTCGAGGCGCTCGGCGTGAAACCGGAGCGCACCATTTCCCATAATTCGCTGTTGAGCAGCTCGAAGCGCGAGCTTGATTCCCTGGTGCTCCTTGACCTGCCCGATCACGACTCGGTAAGCCTGGGTAATTCCGCGCTCGTCAACCGCATTTTGCCGCTCGTAGACGTGCTGGTGTGGGTGCTCGACCCGCAAAAATACGCCGATCACCTCATTCACGATTCCTATATCGCAGCGATGCGTGAGCGCGCCGACCGCATGATCGTGGTCCTCAACCAGATCGACACCCTCCCGGAGGGCGGCACGGAGGCCATCACCACGGATATCCGCAAGCTGCTGCGCGCGGACGGCATCGCTGATTCTGTCCCGATTTTCCCGGTCTCGGCGCTGCACCGGCGCGGGCTGGAGCCGCTGCGCGACGCCCTGGAGAAGGCAGCTGGGATTACCAATGCCGCGCTGGAGACCACCTCCGCGTATCTTGACGAGATCGGGGCGCGCCTGGGGGAGGGCCTCGAGGCCGCGCCGGTGCATCTGGAGGCGGAAAAGGCCGAGGAGATCGCACGCGGGCTCTCGGTGGCTTCCGGGGTGCCGGCGGTGGCCGAGGCGATTGCCGGGGTGGGCTGGCATGCCCGCGCGGTGGCGCCGCCCGAACAGCCCGCCGCCGCGGTGGTGGATGCGCATCGCGAGGCCTGGCTCGCGCACGCGAGCAGCGGCCTGCCCCAGCTGTGGGCGCGCCGCGTGGATGAGCAGGTGAGCGACGCCGCGTCCCTACGCCGCGCCATTGGTGGTGCTTTGCGCGCCGTTCCGGTGCGCGGTGGCGGGCGCGGGGCCCTGCTGGGCGGTGTGCTCGCCGGGATACTGCTTGCCGCGGTGTGCGTTGGCGCGGGCGTCGCGGCGCTGGCGCCGTGGTGGGGGGCGGTTCTTGGTGCGGTGGTTGCGGTGCTGTGCGGTTTCGCCCTGGGATGGTGGGCACGACGCCGCAGCGCAGCTGCCCGGGCGCGGGCCTACCAGCGCGCGGTGAATAAGGAGCTGGGCGCGGTGGTGGAGAAGCATTGCGTTGCTCCGGCGCGGGAGGTGCTTGACCAGTACGCGCGCGTGCGCCAGGTGGTGCGCGGGGAGTAGCGACAGCAGTGCGTTTAGCTAAAGCTTCCCCACGAGTGGGCTAGGCAGTAGGGTTGGGCTATGAGTGTGAGTCGCGTTGATGAAACCCGTGAGCGCGCTGCCGAGCTTGCGGGCGATTATGTGACCGTCGCGGCGCAGGAAGCTATCGAAGATATCCTCGATGTTGTCGAAGCGGAAAACGCATGGGCTGATATTGAGTCTGGTAAAGAACGCCTTATACCTTTTGGCGAGGTTATGCGTTCACTTGAGCTGGAAGATTAGCTTCTGCACCTAGGATTGAGAGAATCCATCTTCCCTCTCCTCGGGTGGGAGGTGCCAGTTCCGGATGTGCCAGCCTGCGTATCACGGGAGCCTCGGGTTTAGGTGATAATTTCGATTAGTTATCATGGCCCATAGGACAATGTTTACCCAAACGCTGGGACGATCATGCTTGTTCGTTAGGTTTGGCTTTTATGGTGCCCGGTGCTGGGTTGTGCGTTGACCTACGAAGTGCGTTTTGCTAAGGGGGCCTCATAGTTATGAGTCAAGCCGATCAGAAATCAGCCCAGCAAGCTTCTGCTGCGAATGATTCAGCTAAGCGGGAGCCCGCTAAGCAGCCCTGGAACTTGATTCCGCTTACGCCGGAATATCTCGAAGCTGAGCATGGCGTCTACGTTGAGGCACTTGAGGACGCGCTGGAAAACAGAGCTATCCGCAATATCGCGCTATCTGGGAACTATGGCGTTGGAAAGAGCAGCGTTTTGCGTGAACTTGGACGGCGCCTTGACGGTCGCGTTGTCGAGCTCTCGCTATCAACGCTCGCTCCCGTGAAAGTCTCGAAGGATGATGTGGAGGTACCCCCTCAGGCGCTAACCCCAACCAACCGGATCCAAAAAGAGATCGTTAAACAGCTCCTCTATCGGGAAGATCCTCGGAAGACTCCAGCTTCAAGATTTCGCCGTATAGAGACTTTCCACTGGTGGAGAGAAGCTGGCATTGCCGCACTATTAGGTTTCGTTGTTGCCATTATCTTTCTACTGACCGGGTGGACTTCCAAAATAGTTTCGGCCATTCCTGCACTGGTTGGTTTAAACGCTTGGGTGCATTTGGGGGTCTGGGCTGTAGCTACTGGAGTGGTGCTAAGTACTCGTCGACTTTGTTATGGGAAGCTTCGCATCAAGCAATTCACAGCAGGCGCCGCGACGGTCACTCTTGACGATACGTCTGTTTCTTATTTTGATCAGTACCTCGATGAGATCGTCTACTTCTTCGAGGCATCGGATCTTGATGTTGTGATCTTTGAAGATATTGACAGATTCAACGATTCACACATCTTTGAGACACTACGGACTCTCAATAATTTGTTAAACACCTCGCCTCAGATCAAGGAGCCAATACGCTTCATCTATGCCATTAGGGATAGTATCTTCGACCGAATTTGGTTGAAAGAAGAAGGTCGTGATTTTGAAACGAGTCCATCTGCAACTGAGGATTCAGCTCTTGCGGAGGCGGTGCGTGCCAATCGAACTAAATTCTTCGATCTCGTGATTCCGGTGGTTCCATTCATCACGCATCGCAGTGCGCGGGATCTAGCGACCCAGGTGATGGCGCAGATTGACCACAAAGTAGATCAGGGATTGCTTGACCTGGCATCCAAGTATGTTCCTGATATGCGACTCCTGAAGAATATCCGCAACGAATTTATCGTTTTTCGTGACCGAATCTTCTCCGGCGAGGGGAAAGAGCTTGACCTCAGCGAAACAGAGCTTTTCGCCATGATGCTCTACAAGAGCACCCATCTCACAGACTTCGAGAATATCCGGCTCGGTAAGAGCAATCTGGATGTTCTCTACGAGCTCAGTCGTAACCTGGTAGCTGAGAATATCAAGCAAATCGAGACTGATTGCTGGCTCCTACGATATCGACTCGATCAGATAGATGGGGTGAAAAATCATAGTGAAGAGCTCGGTAAATGGTTGCTTGGGCATATGCTGAGGACTGCGAGGGCTATCGGATATGATGATCCAACGTCAACGGGATCGTTCGAATTTGATGGTGAAACCTTCGATAGCATTTCGGATGCAGAGTTTTGGAAGAGCTTCTTTAATGCCCCCGGGGACCCTGAGCTCAAGTGGAACATGCGACCCCAATGGGGGCGGACGTTTACATTTATTCGGAGTGACATCGTGGCAGCTTTTCGAGACCGATTGATTCGCGATGTTTTGGATGCTGAGGATGAGGCTGTGCTCAACGAAAGGCTCACGCAGAATACCAGGGACATTGATTTTTTGGGCAACGCCGATCTTGTAGACCTTCTGGCCCAACCAAAGTTTCCCGTTAACTATAAAGGAAAAGCTTGCAAACTAGATTCCGTGGCCGAGGAACTTCTGGGCTGTGGACTCGCATATAAGCTTATTCGCGCAGGATATATCAATCGGAACTTCACTCTGTATACGTCAACTTTCCATGGTGATCGAGTGAGTTCAGTGGCGACTAACTTCATTATCCACCATGTCGAACGAGATTTGATGGATATGCACTTTAATCTCGAAGCGAGTGATGTTGACGCCATCGTGGAGGAATGCGGCATAGAAGAACTGGAAAAGCCAGCATTCTATAATATTTCGATCCTTGATCATCTTCTCGCGGGGTACAACACTGATGCGGGGACTAGTCGGGCAGCCGATATCATGATTCGTTCATTCGACAAGCTTGAGGAGCGTCAGATCCAGTTCCTGGATACATATTTGAGTATTGGCGAGAACGCATTACAGCTTGTCCAGCTTTTTGCAAGGCTGTCTCAACGGGTGCTTTTGTATCTTCTCAGTCGAACAGAGCTAGAACTGAGTGAGACTTTGAAAATCGAGCTCGTAGATACTGCGTTGGCAAATCTCTCCTCAGATGTACAAGATACTGATGCGAATGTCGTTAACTATCTGCAAGCGCATTGTGTAGAATTCCCCGTGCTTACTGACTATGGGAAGCCCGACCAGGCAGAGCGGGTTGCCGAGCTTTTTGCTGCGAAAAATATTGTGATCCCTAATCTGAAATCTCTGTCAGCTAGTGCCCGTACGTCTTTCATATCGCGGAATCTCTACGAAATTACCCATGAGAATCTGAGCATTGTCATTAACAATGACGAAACAGTGGGCCTCGATACCATCCGCGATGTAGACAGAAATGTTTACGGTTACGTCGTTGATAATCTTCATGCTTACCTGGATGCGGTGGCTGATTCGTCTGCGACGATTGATGATTGTGAACAGTTTGGCATAGTGCTTGAGGATTTGAGTGAACAAGAACTTCCTCTTCTAGATACCGTAATTAAGCGGGCTTCTTCATCCTGTCAAATCGCCGAACTTGGTAGTGTCCCAGAGCGTTTGTGGCCAGTGTTGGCGCAGGATCAGCGTTTCCCCGCAACGTTCAGCAACGTGAACCTGTATGTTGGTTCGCAGGGCATTGATGAATCGCTTTCTTTGTTGCTTTCTCGAGCGGGTGAAATTAGTAAAACGGAATCCGTGGATGAAGAGGATAAGGTTACTTTAGCTACCAAATTCCTTGAGGCGAGAGAGCAATTGCTTGACGCTAAACTGCGCGTGGATCTGGTCGTGAGTCTAAGATTCAACGCCCATCTCAATATCGGAGAAATCACCGCGGAGAAGGGCGAGTTATTTGCTTTGCTAGTCAAACACGACGTCATAGAAGACAATGCGGAGGTCTATCAGCATCTTATGTCAACAGATTGGCTAACGCGGAAACTAATCATTTGCGACTCGTCTGAATTTGAAAACTATATGACGCCACGATTGGTGGAGGGAGACCTGACGAGAATTCTCGAGGATGACGGTATTCCAGAGGTAATCAAGCGTGCGATTGTCAAGAAAGCCGAAGACTACGTCGAAGTGGCGGATGAAAAGGCGCTGGTTGAAATCGCGCGATGTGCTGTCGATTACGAGGAGCGGATTCCGTTAGATGTCATAACAACGATGGTAGCGGGAGGTGTCCCATCGGAATACATCGTGGTCCTCCTTGAATCGCATCTCCAGACTATTGAACGTGTAGATCTTTTTGAGATATTAGATGCTCTAGGTGGGGAATACTCAAAATTGACGTCTGTGGGCGCGGAGGTTGTCCGCGTCCCAAATACCCAAGCAGATCGCGCACTTCTCGACGGCTTGAAAGAACATGGAATTGTTAACACATACACATTGAGTAAAGATGAAGTGAAGATCAAAGTTAACCGTAAACGTAAGAGTAAGTAACGCTAAATGTTTTGCGACGGGGTCTTACTTGCTTCTCGGATCCGATTCAGTCTTATTTGAGGAATTATCCACACCTTGCCGAAACGCAGCGGTTATCCACAGCCAAGTCAAGGGTGCTCGCCGGGCGAGCGTGAGCGGGTCATGATGGTGTCCACCGCCCGCCCGGGGCGGTGGAAAGGACAGCATCATGGTTAATGACACCATCGTCGCGGTACGTGGATATGCCGGTGGCAACCCGAAAGTTTATGAGAATGCCACCAGTGGGGATGTCACCACGGTCAATCTTGGGGTGACCCCGCGCTATTTCTCGCGGGAAACGAACCGCTTTGAGGACGGCAATACTATTTGGTACACGGTGCGGGCGCGCGGTACCCTCGGCCGTAATATCCAAACATCGGTGACTACCGGCACTCCGCTGCTGGTGCGCGGGCGGCTCGATATGCGCGAATGGACCGGTAAGGACGGTTCCACCATGCGCGGTCTCACTCTCTTTGCCGATGCTGTGGGAGTCGAGCTCACCACCGGGCGGGCCAGCTTCGTTAAAGTTCGCCCCGATCCGGCTGCGGAAACGAATGGCGGAACCGCTGGCACGGTGAGCTCCGCGGATACAGTGGCCGGGGAAAGCACTCCGGGGGATAGCCGCTGGCTCATCGAGAATTCCGATCCTGCCGAAGTGCTATCACCGGATGAAGCTCCAGACGAAAGCATCGGCGTGAACGTTTTCGAAGCCCTGGCCGCGCAACGTTCTTCTGTCTGAGAAAATCCCATTCCTTCCCGGTTCCAGTCACATCGGGGGGACTTTTCGCGGGCGGCTCGGTACACTGGTCTGGGCCGCTCGCGCAACACCTAGCGCGATGCGCGGCACTGAATCGCGAATCAGGACGGGATAAGTGGCTGAATACATTTACCAGATGATCCACGCTTCCAAGCGTGTGGGGGATAAGACCATCCTTGACGACGTCACCATGGCGTTTTTCCCCGGAGCCAAGATCGGCATGGTCGGTCCGAACGGTGCCGGTAAATCAACAATCTTGAAGATCATGGCCGGGCTGGATGAGCCCTCCAACGGCGAAGCACGGCTCTCCCCGGGCTACACGGTGGGTATCCTCCTCCAGGAACCTCCCCTCGAAGAGGATAAGACCGTCCTGGAAAACGTGCAGCTGGGCCGTAAGGACATTCTGGAGAAGATCACCCGTTTCAACGCCATCGGTGAAGAAATGGCGAATCCGGATGCGGACTTCGATGCCCTCATGGAAGAAATGGGCAAGCTGCAAACGGAAATTGATGCCGCCAACGCCTGGGATCTGGACTCCCAGCTGGAGCAGGCCATGGCCGCACTACGCTGCCCTCCGGGGGATACCCCGGTGTCCGTGCTTTCCGGTGGGGAACGCCGCCGCGTGGCCCTGTGCCGCCTCCTGTTGGAAGCCCCGGACCTGCTTCTCCTTGACGAACCGACGAACCACCTGGATGCCGAATCCGTGCTGTGGCTCGAAAAGCACCTGAAGTCTTACGCGGGTGCGGTTATTGCCATCACGCACGACCGGTACTTCTTGGACAATATGGCGCAGTGGATTGCGGAAGTGGACCGCGGCCGCCTTTACCCCTATGAGGGCAACTACTCGACCTACCTGGAAACCAAGAAAGATCGTTTGGAAATCCAGGGCAAGAAGGACGCCAAGCTCGCCAAGCGCCTCAAGGATGAACTTGAGTGGGTGCGTTCCTCGGCGAAGGGCCGCCAGGCCAAGTCGAAGGCACGTCTGGAACGCTACGAAGAAATGGCAGCGGAAGCCGAACGTACCCGCAAGCTCGACTTCGAAGAAATCCAGATTCCGCCGGGGCCGCGGCTGGGCAATGTGGTTATCGAAGCGAAGAACCTCAAGAAGGGCTTCGGGGATCGCGTGCTTATCGATGGGCTGTCCTTCTCGCTGCCGCGTAACGGCATCGTGGGTATTATCGGCCCGAACGGCGTGGGTAAAACCACCCTCTTCAAGACCATCGTCGGCCTCGAACCCCTCGATGGCGGGGAGCTGAAGATCGGGGAAACGGTGAAGATCTCCTACGTGGATCAGAACCGCGCCGGTATCGACCCGGAGAAGAGCTTGTGGGAGGTTGTTTCTGACGGTCTGGATTACATCCAGGTCGGCCAGGTGGAAATGCCTTCGCGCGCTTACGTTTCCGCATTCGGCTTCAAGGGTCCGGACCAGCAGAAGAAGGCCGGGGTGCTTTCCGGTGGTGAACGCAACCGCCTCAACCTCGCCCTCACCCTCAAGCAGGGCGGCAACCTGCTGCTCCTTGACGAACCGACCAACGACCTGGACGTGGAAACCCTGTCCTCCCTGGAAAACGCGCTTTTGCAGTTCCCGGGTTGCGCCGTGGTCATCACCCACGACCGCTGGTTCCTTGACCGCGTGGCTACCCACATCCTCGCTTACGAAGGCACCGATGAGGATCCCTCGAAGTGGTACTGGTTCGAAGGCAACTTCGAAGGCTACGAGAAGAACAAGGTGGAACGCCTGGGTGAAGCCGCACTCAACCCGGGTGCCGGTGCTCATCGTAAGCTGACGCGCTAAAATCTAGCTGCTATTCGGCCCGCTCGCAGATAGCGTGCGACGCAGGCGAGTCCCGCGCCACACTAATGCGTAGGAGCCTGCTGGATGCAGGCGGGAGCGCGCGGATTAGTTTCGCCGGTTAGCAGCGATAAATATACGGATATGAGGTAGCTGTTCGGTTATTGTGATAGCCGAACAGCTACCTCATTCGCTGTTATGGTCAGGTATCGATTTAAGTGCGGGTGGTTCATGCTTCGAAGGCTTGGAGTGCGATGGTGGGGTTATTGCGTACCGCGGCTCTCAGCTGGTTCTCATCCCATTCCTGGATACCATGCTGGAGTGCTTTGCGTGCTTGCGGCGTGCACGCTGCTCCGAATTCATCAATAACAAAAAGGATGATTTCTTCCAGGCAGGGCCGGAACCTGCGCCCACCCACCGGGAAATGAACATCAGCAATACGCGGAGTGCGAGCATTATTCTTAGTACGCCGGCGTGAGCGGCGAGAATGATTACCACCCAGGAGTAAAGCGTGCGTCCATTCATCGCGGTGGGAATGTACCTGGACATGTGCGCAGGGGATATTTGAGCGTGGTGAGCGAATATAATCCCAGCGCACCAGGGGCTCTTTTCCAACCCTGCCATGAATCACCGAGAACGTGGACTCATTGACAGCTAGTAAACCGGTTTCCTGATTGAGGAAAACTTCGTAATCGAAACGGATAGTGAGCAAATGAGCAACGTGAATATCACCCGACAGTCTTATTGCCGGAAAGGCTGCTTTTGCGACCGATTGCCTCGACAGCGAGAACCCGGGCTCAATCAGCTCCCCGATCCGCTGTAAGTGTGCGGCAAATTCATTAGCACGCTCATCCAATCGTGCGTTCACCACGGTACAACTCCTCGAAGCGATCCAGACCTACCATTTCGAAGTAGGCGTTAGTTTCTTTTGGCCCGAGCTGGTAGTTATCAGCGCGTAGGTCGAATTCTTCGCGGGTCATTCTGACCTCCTGCAAGATCTCTTCCTTGCGCTTGAGAACATCTTCAAGCGATGTGAACGTTAGATCTGGAAACAATTTACGTTCCCTATCAAAACTCATAGTGTCACTCCCTCAATCGCCTAGTGGCGAAGTGGTTACTTCTCCTTTTCCGCCATTCTTGCATGGCTGTTAGCGGCGGTCGAAAAGTAGCCCAGAACCAACGGTCGAAAAGTAGCCCAACCGAGAAGAATTGGATGGGTGATTTCGATGGAAAACTGGGCGCAGATCAGGATATTACGCAAAGAGGGTTTATCAATCCGTAAAATCGCATCCACGGTAGGATGCGCGAAGAAAACAGTGGAGAGAGCACTAGCCTCGAACACACCACCTGCCTACCAGCAACGCGAGTCTCAAGCTAACGCGTTCACGCGAGTAGAACCAAGAGTACGCCAGATACTCCAAGCCACGCCCGACCTGGCTGCCACCGTGATAGCTCAACGGATTGGTTGGCAAGGATCTATGTCCTGGTTCCGGGAAAATCTGAGGAAAATCCGTCCCGAATACAAGCCCCACGACCCGGTGGATATCCTCAAGCATCTACCAGGCGAGCAAATCCAATGCGATTTAATGTTCCCGGCCGGCGGGATCAACGACGGATACAGCACACCCGCAGCTTTCCCGGTCCTGGTTATGGTGGCCTCGTACTCACGTTTCATGGCCGCTCGCGTATTACCCACGAAGACGACAGGTGACCTGGTCGCCGGGATGTGGCACCTTTTAGAACACCACTTCCAAGCAGTGCCCCAGCACTTACTATGGGACCACGAAAGTGGTATCGGGCAAAACGCCTAACCGACCAGGTCGTTAGCTTTTCAGGAACGTTGGGTACCAGGGTGAAACAAGCCCCACCAAGAGACCCGGAAACCAAAGGAATCGTTGAGCGGCATAACCGCTACCTGGAAACCTCGTTTTTCCCCGGACGGCATTTCGATGATCCTCATGATGCTCAATCCCAGTTAGATGAATGGATTGAGCAAGTCGCTAACCGTAGGAAACACGCGACCCTCAAGGAACGCCCGGTAGACCGGTGGGTAATCGAACATGAAGCAATGCGGGGACTGCCGCCCTGTGCGCCGACCGTCGGGTTACATACCCAGTTACGCCTGCCACGTAACTACTATGTGACTGTTGACACGAACAGGTATTCCGTCAACCCGAAAGCTATTGGGCGTTTAGTGACAGTCAAAGCAGACCTGGAAACGGTGCGTGTTGTTGATAATACGTCATTTGTTCTTGCCACTCATGCCCGTAACTGGGGAAGAAACCAGGTCATCACGGACGCTAAACACCTTGAAATGGCCAAGTGTATGCGTCAAGAGCTTGCCCGGCCTGTCCAGCTGTCTCAGGGCGTTGAACAAGCCGATCTGAGTGTTTATGACGGCCTAACGAGATAGGGAAAAGATAGTGGTTAAAGAACATAAAGAGATTGATTCAGAGTTGGCGTATATCACTCGCGTGTTGAAAGCACCGCGGATTCGGGATAACTATCAGGTGATCGCCGACCAGGCTCGCGCCCAGAATTGGAGTCATGAGGAATATTTAGCCGCGGTCTTGTCCGTGGAGTCTTCCGCGCGTCGGGAATCAGGGGCTAACGCGAGAGTGAAAAAGGCGGGATTCCCGCACCTGAAAACTATTGAGGACTACGATTTTTCAAGCCAGCCGGGGATTGACCGGGCGCGGATTGCGAGGTTGGAGACCTCGGCTTGGATTACGAATGCGTCTAATGTGGTCTTTCTTGGCCCGCCCGGGACGGGTAAAACGCATCTTGCGATAGCTTTAGGGGTTTTAGCTGCCCGGCAGGGCTACCGGGTTCTTTTTGACACGGCCGCTGGCTGGGTTCATCGGCTTGGGAGTGCTCATGACCAGGGGCGTGTTCACCAGGTGTTGGCCAGACTTTCTCGTTATGACCTGTTGATCATTGACGAGGTGGGATATCTTCCTATCGAGGCTGACGCAGCGAATCTGTTTTTCCAGCTTGTGTCAGCTCGTTACGAGAAGTCTTCCTTGATTTTGACGTCGAATTTAGCGTTTTCGCAGTGGGGTGAGTGTTTCGGTGATGTGAGCGTGGCAGCAGCGATGATTGACAGGATCGTTCATCACGCCGAGATTTTCACTCATAAGGGCACTAGTTATCGCCTTACCGGTCGGGAGGGCGTTATCCCGTCGGTAGCCGTTGGGCGTGAGTGACGGTTATACTGACGACACCAAAAAATTTTGGGCTACTTTTCGACCGCTGCTTACAATGGCACAGAGCCACAAAAAAGAGCTATTTACCGACCTGTGGAAAAGCGCAACGTGAGCCGATTTTGTGGATAATTTCTACGCCGTTGCTTACAGCTAGGGAAGGAGGGAGCTCGTAGTGTTTTCGCTGCGAATATGGCGAAATATCGCGCGTAGCCGGCACCTGCCTCCTGATGTTCTCCCCTCAAGGCGCGAGATTACGACAGGCCATCCTGGAATCAGGTGTATTGCTTTCCTTAGTTGAGGGCCGGTAGCGGCACCCGGACCATGCCTTCTTGGCTCATGGAGGCAATATGGCGGCCGTCCTGGAAGAACTTTGCGTTCACCAGGGCGCGCCCGTTCTGCGCGGAAACGCATTCCATCTCCGCCAAAATCCACTCCGACATATCAAAATTGCGATGCCACCAGATCGCGTGATCAAGGGTTGCCACCGAAATCCCGCGGGAAAGCCAGGCCAAGCCGAGGGCCCGCAAGGCCGGTTCCAACATGAACTGATCCGCCGAATAGCCGAGCATCGCCCGCTGGAGGGTGCGTGAGGTTCCCTCCGGCATCGGCGAACGCGCCCGCAGCCACAGGTGCTGGCGCGGGGACCGCCCCGGATCCGGCCGCAGGTAGATATCGCCTTCCACCCGCCGCATATCGATCCCGTTCGTGGACGACATCACCTTCGCGAACACATTATCGAGTGCCCCGAAGAAATCCACCGACGAAGGCAGCCCCTCCGGCCCGGGAACATCCGGCATCGGGGAAGCCAAGGTAGGCCCGGGCTGGCGCAGTTGGAACGACACCCGAGCCGTGAAAATCAAACGGTCACCCTGATACGCGGTGACATTCCGGGTAGAGAAGGACCGCAGATCGTTGATCTCCTCCACCTGGAACTCGATAGGCTCATCCAGGTGCCCGGCCCGCTGGAACGCCGCGGTAATGGAATGCGCTAGCCGCTCATCCTCACCGATGCCGAGCGAGCGCTGCACATCATCAGCCGCCGCCATCGTGGCCTGCCCGAGCACCTGCCCGCCATACACTTTCCCGGTGATCTGCACCAGGTTCTGGCCGCGATACCGCCCCGTCCCGCAGCGCTCCAGCCGCAAATTATTGAGAATCGACGCCAAGGGCTCGGTGTGCGTTTCCGGTATATCGATGCGGTGCATATCTTCCTCACTCCCGGCGGCGCGCGCCACGCTACTTCCCCTCCGCCGCAACTAGCTGCTGATATTTCTCAAATAGGACGGCCAGCCGCTCCTCATCAGAGGCAAAGGGCTTGTTGCGATAAAGTCTATCGACTGCCTCGTCAATTTTTTCGTGCGCTTCGCGGAGGTTGCGCGGCATGAGGTCTGGAGCGTAGAGCTCGGCTAAGGTTTTTTCGCAGTGGTATTCGCGTACATCGAGTACGCGTAGCGCACGTTTCGTGAGTTCTTCTTTCGACGACGCCGATAACTCTGGCACGGGGAAAGTGTTATAAACCAAGGTATTCGAGTAACGTAGCCGGGTTTCGAGCTGACCGCCAACAGCGCGTAGCCAGGCCATGTGCATCTTCGAGGTCAGCAACGCAAACAACCACGGCTCAGCATCATAAACAGCAAAGGAAGCATCGGAGATGACAGTGTTCGAATCAAGATATCCGATGGGTACATAGGATCGCCGTTCGGAAGAATGCCGTGGAACGATGATTGAGTCGGTTGGCTTGTAGCTCGTGAATTCAAATTTCCACGGGTACTTAGCGAGATTTTGAGTTGCTGTTTTCCTGCTTGACAACCGGAATTTCGCGACGCGATCAAGATGCTTCTTCACGAAAGCGATGTCGCCGAATTTCGGGACATCTTCTTGCTCGATCCAGAAGCAGAAGCGATCTTTCCCGTTAATGAAGTCATCAGCCCCTACAAACGCTTTGATAACTTGGTCGAGTTCAGGGTTTGTTGTCAAAGCTTCTTCGGTCTCATCAGGGGAGAGGATGAGGTTTCCTCCGTCAGTAGGTTTTGAACCGTTGGTCATTTTCGGCAATGTGGGTGAAAGGACTGTACGCCGGGAAGGGACACAAATATCCGGCCCGTTGATAAGGTAGGCGTTAATATTCTCCACCCTGTTTTGAACGAGGCCGGTGAAGAGGTATTTGGGCTCGGAGGATTCATTGCGCAGGCCAATAACTGCCACGGTTACCCCGGCATTATGGGAGGCATTATTGCTCCACTTGAAGGAGGTGTAGGCGTAGCCGATCTCTATACCGCCCGTGAAGACATGGGGGTGGAGCAAGGCAACCTGCTCGCCCTGAGTGATGGAATTCGTGGTCACGAAAGCGAGCCTGGCCCGGGTACCGCGAATATAATTGGCACCCTTAATGAACCACAGGGCAACGTAATCGAGCTTCTTCGGGTACTTCGCGCTATCGAAAACATAGGCGAAGTCCTCTTTTTGATCCTTGGTCTGGTACGTACTTCCTACATAAGGTGGATTTCCGATAATGTAAATTTCATCTGTTCCATTATTGGGGCAGACCTCATTCCAGTCGAGGCGGGTGGCATTCCCGTGCACAATATGCCCGGTTTCCTTGAGCGGGATGAGGGGAATATCCACGCCGAATTTCTCCGCGAATTCCTCATTCATCTGGTGCTTAGCGATCCACAGGGAAAGAATTGCCATCTCCACCGAGACGTCATCGATTTCGATGCCGTAGAAGTTCTCAATATTGATAACCGAAGAAGCCAAACCCAGGGTAGCCGCACCCAGCTTTTCCTCCTCACCCATCCCCAGCAGCGACCAGGAGCCCGAGGTGGAAAGACTATCGATACGCTCCAGGATTCTATGCTCCAGCTGGCGCAGCGCTTTATAAGCAATAACCAGGAAATTTCCGCTGCCGCACCCGGGATCGAATACCTTAATGCTTTGGATACGAGCCAGCAGATCCCGCAGTTTCTTCACCGAGTTAGCGGCGGCATCGTATTGCTTTTCCAGCTCGTCCAGGAAGAGCGGGCGGATGGTTTTGAGAATATTTGGAACCGAGGTGTAGTGCTGGCCCAGGTTGGCGCGCTGCTGCTTATCGACCACGCCCTGGAACATAGAACCGAAAATATCCGGGTTGATTTCTGACCAGTCCAGGGTGCCGAGCCGCAAGAGGGAGTCCCGGGCCGCCATGGTGAAGTGGGGGACCGCCAAAGAGGCGTCGTCGTCGTTATTAATACGGAAAAGGCGACCGTTGACGTACGGGAAGTCTTGCAGGTAGACGGGTTTGTCCGCAGCGTTCGGGGTGTCGAGGGCGCGGAAGAGCGTGCGTAGGAATTCCGCGGTGTCCGAGCCGTCGCGGGCGGTGAAGGAGCCGATGGCGCTGGTGAACTGGCCGCGCGCGAAAATGCCGGTGTCCTCCGCGAAGAAACAGAAAAGGAGGCGGGTGAAGAAAATATTGAGGCCGTGGCGGGACGCGGCGTCGGTGAGCATATCGGGGCTGGCTTCGAGGAGGTCGTCGTAGAGCTTGCTCATATGTTCGGCGGCGCGGCGGTCCGCTTTGGTATCCGAGGCGAAATCGCGGCGCTCCATATTCGCCCACGGCAGGAAGAACGTGATGTTTTTGTCGATCTGCGCGAGCGGGGTGATGAGGGAATCACCCGTTTTCGTATCGAAGGCGGCGAGGCTGGCGTAATCGGTGGCAATGACGAAACGGGTGTTGTAGCGGATCGCGGTGTCACTGGTTTTGAGGTCGAGGGCCGCGGCGGCGAGGTCGCCGGTGGTTTCACGGATATACAGCTTGTTTTTCCACGCTATTTCGTGTTCTCGGTCGGCCGCAACGTTGATCGAGCTGGCGGTGGTGGACCGCAGGCGGGCGATGGAAGATTTTGAGATACCGTAAGCGCGCAGCAGGTCAAAGAAGAAATCGCGGGTATAGCTGGGTTGGCCCGCCAGCGCGCGCACGCTTTCCTCGATGGTGGATAGGGTCAGTGCCACGCGCGGCTCCTTTCACGGCGGGCCCGGGCACGCGGGTGCGGCCGGGGTGGTATGGGACTATCTTAGGCGGTGCGTTTCGACGGGGTGGATACATGTGAATTCCCGACGAGAGCAGTTGGTGATAACAGTTCACCCAAGCTGCGGGGAGACCCAGATGTTCCGGTTCGGCCTATAGACCGTAACTCCCAGATAAAAAACGTCTCCCCTGGGACACTTCAGTGAGAGGTGCGGGGAGTCCTGTCGTAAGAGAGAATACCTACGCATTTGAGTCGAATCAATAGATCCTGGATTCTAAACGGAATTTTTATCCGTATGACCAATAGTGCACGGAGTTCTCGGATGGTCTGGGGAGACACCAATGCCAGACATCGGAACGAGCACTACTGGGGTATCTTTTATGGTCAGCTTGTTCAGTTTTTCACCGGCGAGTGGCGCTGTCTGGGAGTGTGACGCGGCATTCGGCAGTATAGAGGCAAGCAGTCGGGCATTCACCCGAAGTTTTCCGGTACTGCCCGCGCGCTATCAATAAGTTCATACGTGTAGATATTTAGAAACATATTGCGAATTTCTTTCTCAATAGTGTAAAAAAGAGTGTGATCCTCGGGATCGCCTCCCTTGCGGGGGGGGGGTGATTCTTGGGCTAGTTTCCTCGCTAAATCGCCATGAAAAAGATCTTGCAACGAATAGTCACCACGCTCGTTGTAGCTGGTGGGATGTGTGGTTTCGGAGCCGCCGCGCACGCGACGGGCGCAGAGATAGAGCGGGAAGTTGGCAGTGGGCACATCGAGAAGTCCTCGAAGATTTCCATTAGCTCGCAATGTGTGGTGGGCAAACCACAGATAACGATTGCGGAAACGGAAGCGAGATACCGCGTTGATCTATCGGTCAAGGTCCGCGTTACGGGCGACATGGCGTCTCAGGGTTTCGCTTCGCCGTTTTTGAAGCTGCGTGTTAATGACAGTTTTAATTGCAGATTCATGCCGGGCAATCGGCTATTAGTAACGGATATGGAGGGGAATCCGAAGGTCGTACTTGGCGGGGCTTACGGTTTTGACTGTAAGGGTGAGGTGAACCTTAGTCGCGATCCGGATTCGGAGAAACATGCTGTGAAAGTTGAGGTGTTTGGTAGGGAAACTAGATTGGATCATTGGCGCTCGATCGCTACGTACACTCCGCACCTAACGAGCCTGGATCCGATGTATCAAGTCACTTTGGAGGACCGGCCGCTTCTTGAGCGCCCGGTGGCATCGGGGGATGTGAATATGAAGATTCCCGCTCCTGATGCTAAAGCGGGGCAGACTGTCAAAGTCATCGCAATAGGACCGGACGGTAGTGATGTTGCTGCACAGTTCACACTGGAGCAGAAAGATCTATGCCCGCCGGCAGACGTCATCGATCCGACGCCTTCTCCGACGCCCTCAATGACAGAAACTCCTTCATCTCCTACAGCGGAGCCGAGCCAGACACCTCCACCCACTCCGACATCCACGGTCACCCCAATGCCGCACGCAAGCGGAACGCCGGCTCAAGCTTTGCCGGCAACCGGAGCCTCTCACAGTTCCCGGGCTGCCTTCCTCGCGGCCCTTCTTGTGGTTCTTGGCGCGGGCGGAGTATTAGGAGCCCGGCGCCGCAGGTGTTAGTTGCTGCTTTCGCGGGGGAGGAGCGTTTGTTCCAGGCCGACCAGGAGTGCTTCCACCATGATGGTGAAGTACTCCTGGCTCATCTGGTTTTCGTTCTGAGGATCGGTGAGGGGCAGCAGGTAGTTGGTGAGCATATCGGTCAGCGCGGCGGAGGTAGCGGCCAGGGGCTGGGCCTGGGCGACCATACGGCCCAGGTCATGGCGCTGCTCGCGGCGGGTGGGGCTGCGCAAATTACGCGCCGTGATAGCCCACAGAATCGTATTGATAATCATGGTGTAGGCCTGCGGGGCGTGATGGCGGAAACCGGCCTCGTGTAGTTTTTCGAACGACGCTTCAAGGAGGGGGAGCATCTCGGCACTGAAATTGCCGTGCATCATCCGCTCCGTCACCCCCGGATGTTCGAGCAGAACCGGGCGGGCGTTCTGCGCCAGCGCCATGAACCACTCTTTCCACTCCAAGCTCTTTTCAGGCAGGGCGATGGAGCCGATGAGATGCGCGATGACGGCATCAACGATGGCATCCCGGTTAGCGAAGTAGTGGTAAATCACCGAGGGAGAGACTTTGAGTTCGAGTGCTAAATCCCGAATCGACCAATTTTCGATGCCGCGGTCACGGGAGAGGCCCTGGGCGGCGTGGCGAATCTTATCCTGGGTCAGACCGACGCGCCGGCCGGTGTTCACGGATTTAGCGTGCATACACCCAGCATATCGCCCCCAGCATTGACATTACTAGAACAGTGTTCTAGTGTGTGAGCCGTTCACCAAAACTTCTGACAAGGAAGCGCTATGACCGAAGCGAATACTCACCCGCAACCGGCAGCGGAACCGGAATTGGAGACTGGCTCCAAGAAGGGTCAGATCCCTGGCCTGTTCCCACTATTTTTGACGGTGTTGCTGGCATATATGGGCCAGATGATTCTCAACCCGATTATTGCTCCGCTTTCGCGCGAAATTGGCCTGCAAGAATGGCATATCGGGGCGACGATCTCCCTGGCAGCCATTGTGCTCTCGCTCAGCTCAACCACGTGGGGGAGAGTATCCCTGCGGCGGGGCACCCGCCCCATCCTGGTGACCGGCATGCTGGGTGCAGCTACGGCGCTCGCGGCCTTCGCGGTAGTGGCCTGGTTTGGCTTGCAGGGCGCACTGGTGGGAAGCGCCTTGGTTATCGGCGTGGTGTTCACCCGGGGCCTACTGTACGGAGGATCCATTGCCGCCATCACGCCCGCCGCCCAGACCTATATCATCACCCACACCTACAGCGAGGCGCAGCGAGTTAAAGGCGTGGGAATGCTGGGCGCCGCACAAGGCTTTGCCACCATCCTCGGCGCGCTGGTAGGTGGGAGCCTGGCGGCCCTCGGCGGCTTTATGCTGCCGCTGGTGGTCATGCCGCTCATGATCCTGGCCGGGGTTGTGGTGCTGCTGGTGACCTTCAAACCCACCCGGGGTGACAAGCGGGTGGAGAAACCCGCCAAAGTCAGCTACTTCGACCCGCGGGCATTCGCCTTCCTGGCCTGCGGCTTCCTCATGTTCACCGTATTTTCCACCCTGACGACAGTATTTGGCTTCCTGCTCCAAGATGCCTTGGGACTGGAAGCGGCCGCCACCGCCGGGTTTACGGCGTTATGCATGTCCATTATGGGAGTGGTCATGATTATCGCCCAGGCCGCTCTGGCACCGCGGCTCAGCTGGAGCGCGGTGCAGCTCTTCCGCCGCGGCCTCGTGATTTTCTTCGTGGCAATGGCGCTGCTGCTCTACCCAACCCAGCTGTGGATTTTCGTGCTGGCCTGCGTTTTGGCGGGGCTCGGTTCCGGCTTAGCAATGCCCGGCTATAACACTGCGCCCACCTTGAAAATGGAGCCGCATGAGCAAGGCGGCATGGCCGGGCTCATCAACGCCAATAACGGTATGGCCTATGTGCTGGCCCCCGTTGCCTCCACGGCGCTCTACGGCATCGCACCGTGGCTACCGATTGCGGTGTGCGTGGTGCTGCTGGCATTGGGCATTCTCATGAGTGCGGTGCATCCCTCGTTTAGGCGGTAGCGGGGGAGGCGGCGTCGTCGTACCTATTCTTCCACCGCACGGAAACGGCCGGTGGCGCCGGAACTACCGTTCGCGGCCACGATATGGCGGGCCTGCGCCATCGCGCTGTCCATATCCGCGAAAAGATAATCGTCGATGCTGAGTTGGCCCAGTTCCATGCGCTGGGCCATCTCCTGCACCTGCTTGGGTAGGCCCTTGACCAGCACGGTATTGCCCGCATCGACCAGGCGATCCACCACCTGCGCCAGGGCTCGCACCCCGGTGGCGTCCACGATTCCGACGCGGGAAAGCCGCAAGATCACCACGTCCACGCCCGCCAGGCGCGGGATTTCACGCTCGATCCGGTCACCCACACCGAAGAACATGGTGCCGTCCACCCGCAAAATAGCAATTTTCGGATCGGAGGGAAGATCCTCACGGAAAATACCTGAACGGTTCGCCATGCGCCGCAACACCAAAATCCCAGAAATAATAATTCCCACGGTAATTGCCCAAATAATATCTAGACCCACCGTGATAATCGCCGTGATAACGAAAACGGAAGCGTCCGAGCGATTGGAACGCATGACCTGACGCACCGTATCGGGATTAATCATGCGGTAGCAGGTCACCACCAGCACGCCGGCAAGAACCGAGAGCGGAATAACCGAGACCGCGGCGGAGGCCAGATACACGACGGCGATGAGCACCAAGGAATGAATAATCGCGGCCAGGCGCGAGCGCCCGCCCGAGCGCACATTCACGGCGGTGCGAACAATGGCGCCAGTGGCGGGCATCCCGCCGAACAGCCCGCAGCCCACCGAAGCCAGGCCCTGGCCCACCAGCTCCCGATCCGGAGAATAGCTGCCGCCGCGCACCATCCCCGCCGCGATCCGCGCGGAGATCAGCGACTCAATACCCGCCAGGGCCGCCACCGCGAGCGCGCCCGGCGCCAGCGCACTGAGCAGGCCCACGGAGATTTCGGGAACGACCGGGGCGGGGAGAGCGGAGGGAATCGCGCCGATGGTGGGCACCGTGAGGCCGGCGGCCCAGGCGATGATACTCACCACCAGTACCGCGATGAGGGAACCGGGGAGTTTCTTCGACATCTTCGTGCACGCCGCAATAATGACGATGGCGGCCAGGCAGAGCAGCCCCGTGGTGAGCGCCGTTGCGGGAGCTATGCGGGTGAGTGAGTCGAAAGCGGCCGGCAGGGTGCTCAGCCCGGCGCGGGCCTCCACGCCGATAATATTCGGGACCTGCTGGAAGAAAAGAATGGCGGCGATACCCACCGTGAAACCTTCGATCACCGGCCAGGGGATGAGGGAGACGGCGCGCCCCAGGCCCAGCACCCCGGCTAGCAGAATTATGAGCCCCGCCATGAGGCACAGGAGCGGCACCACCCGTGCACCGTGCACGGCGACGATGGGAGCTAGGATGACCGCCATGGCGCCGGTCGGTCCGGATATTTGGTAATTGGAGCCGCCGAAAATTGCCGCGATGATTCCCGCCACGATCGCGGTAATGAGGCCGGCCTCCGCGCTCAAGCCACTGGAAATAGCGAAAGCGAGGGCGAGGGGGAGGGCCACGATCCCCACCGTGACTCCCGCGGCAATATCCTGGCGCCAATACTTCTTGATGGCGCGCAGATCGGTGGCGCAGGGCAGCAGCGAACGCAGATGCGTGACAAAAGTGGGCACAGAAACCTTTCACAATCTCAGCATCTGAACAGGCCGTATCGCGCATATGTGGAGATTTTGGCGCTCAAATAGTGCTATTTAACACGGGTTCGTGCTGTTTTTCAGCTGATAGTGCTGTTTCGCACCGGATCGCGCTGTTGTATAGCGGTGGGCGTCAAGATGCGTGCTTGGTCGAACGAAGCCACCTTAGCATATTTGTCCATATTTTGAGACGGTAGTGTGGGAGGGCGCTGTGGGGTAGCTTGTGGAAGTGGTATTTTGACGCGGCATTTTTGAGGTGGCGCCTTCTGAAGGATTCGGTATTTTTTGGGACTTCCGGCCCGGCTACAGTAAAACCATGAAAAAACGAAGCGCCGGGCTGGTTATCGCGATTGCCGTGATTATCCTCGAACTTATCGGGGGAATGCAGACCTATCTCAACCAGTTGATTTTGCCGATCCTGGCGAAGGACCTGCACGCGCAAAACCTCTACGGCGTGATTATGGGAGTATCCGCGATTGCCTCCATGGCGGGGCTGCCTATCGGCGCGGCGCTAATGAACCGGGTGCGGCTACCGCGCCTCCTCATGGGTGCCACCGTATTTCTAGTGCTGGGTGCCTGCACCAGCGCCGCGGCGCCCCATATCTCGATATATCTTCTCGGGGCGGTGATCCGAGGCCTGGCCGGCTCCACCCTGGCGATGACCTCCATCGGTGCGGTGGCACTCGGCCTTTCCGGGCGCGCCCGGCGCCTCACCCTAGCTTTTTCCTCCGCGAGCTGGGTGGTTTCCTCCGTGGTGGGCCCGGCTTACGCGGCGTGGGTGACGCATCTGCTGTCCTGGCGCTGGGCCATGCTTCTCTACCTCCCGCTGCTTCTGGTAGCCCGTTTCGTTATCGCCCTCAACCTCACAACCGCAGGGGAACGCAAAGAATCGCCTTTCTCCTACACGGCACTTTTCCTCATCGTGGCGGGGGTGGGAATAACGATTATCCCCGCGGCGGGTGCGCTCAAGATCGTGCTCATGGGCACCGGGGTGGCGGTACTGGGCCGCGTGGCGGTGCTCCTTATGCCGCAGGGCACCTTCACCCAAAAAACACCCCGCCGCGCCGCACTGGTGGGAATGCTCTTCCTGACCGGCGGCTATTTTGCGGGAAATGAACTGGTCTCCCTCACCGCGCACGACCTCTACCAGGCAGGCCCGGATGCCCTGGGCGTCATTATTATGGGCGGTGGCCTCGGATGGGCCGTTGTGGGCGTGGTCTGCGGTATTAAACCGGCCACCACCCGGCGCGGATATCAGCTCCGTGTTATTTTCGGCCTCGGTTTCATCGCGCTCGCGGCGCTCTTCTTCGCGGCATGGATTATCTCCGGGTGGCGCCCGGCATCAGCTACGCCTGTCTTCTGCATCGCGTGGACCCTTGCCGGGATAGGCATAGGCATCGCGTACCTGGACACTCTCAATATTTTCTTCGACGACCCGGATGAACCCGACGGCATCACCATTGAAACTATGGCAAGTTCTGCTGTGATCGTGGAATCCCTGGCATCCACAATGTTTATTCCGCTCACCACCTCCATCGTGGCCTTGGCTTTCACATCGGGAGATGGCATTTCTGCGCTGCCCTACGGAATAACGTGGCTGCTTATCGCGGTGAGCATTTTTGTCTCTTTCGGTTACCTCCGGCACACGCATCCCGCGCATACCGCGTAGCCCACGCGAAGGGCATATCTAGCCACGGAGTGAATTTCCGCAGCTGTGGGGTGGTAACGGTGCTCGGCCCGGTGCCAACGGCGCGTGGCGGGGCAGCCCCCTCCAGCTGCGCCGTCGTCGTCGTACCATTTCCGCCACGGCGCCGGATTCCACGCAAAGGCAGCGGAGCAGATATTCTAGTAACCGGGCTTGCCACCGGAGGCGAGCAACCGGGGATACACGGGGAGAAACAAGGAGGGAACCATGGCGGGTTCACCACCGCAGGATATGCTCAACCGCATCGCTGATGCATACGGAGTGGCAACGCATTATTGGAGTTTCGCGGGCGAATACGTGACGGTTGACGCCGATACGCTCGTCGCGGTGCTCGCGGCCATGGGAATTGACACCTCCACTCCGGAAGCGGCGCAGGCGGCGCTGGAGACGGTGGATAGCCGCGAATGGCGCCACGTGCTGCCCGCCACCACGGTGGTGCGCGAAGGTAATGAGCAGATTATCCGCGTGCACGTGCCCCACGGCGCGGCCGTGGCCCTTACTTACGAACTAGAAGACGGCGGGGAACTCCGCGCCGTGCAGGCCGAAGATTTTGAACTGCCGCGCCTCATCGACGGTGCCATGATCGGCCGCGCCGCCTTTATTATCCCGGGCAATCTACCGCTGGGCTACCATACGGTGCGCGCCAAGGTCACCCCGCCGGCAGTGGGGGAGGAGGCCGCCACCTGGCATAGCGGGGCGCTTATCGTGGTGCCGGCGCGCCTGCCCGCCCCGGCAGAAAAAGGCGTGGCCGGCTGGGGCGTGATGAGCCAGCTCTACTCGGTGCGCTCGCGCGACTCCTGGGGGACGGGGGACACCGCGGATCTGGCCGAACTCGGCTCGCTTTTCGGCGGGCTGGGGGCGCAATTCGTGCTCATTAACCCGCTGCATGCCGCTGAACCGTGCGGGCAGCTCACGAATTCGCCGTATTTGCCGACGTCGCGCCGCTTCTTCAACCCTCTCTACATTCGCCCGGAAGACATCCGCGAAGTCGCCTATATGGACTCTGGCAAGCGCTCCATGGTCACGTGGGCGGGGCAGGCCCCCAAGGAATCCTCGCTGCACAATACCCTGCTGGACCGCAGCGCCTGCTGGGAAGCTAAACGCAGCGCCCTCGAAGTGATCTACCGCGAACCGCGCAGTCACGCCCGCCAGGCCGATTTCGATGCGTTCCGCGCCGCCGAAGGGCAGGGCCTGGAAGATTTCGCGTTCTGGTGCGCGATGTACGAGCGCTACGGCAAGCATTTCCCCGCCGCATGCGAACGGCCCGATACTCTCGCCTCGCGCCGCGAACGCGCTGAGCTAAGCGAACGCATTGATTTCTACTGCTGGTGCCAGTGGGTCATGGATCAGCAGCTGGAAGCCGCCCAGAAGGTGGCCCGCGATGCCGGTATGGGCATCGGCGTGGTGCACGATCTCGCGGTGGGGGTGCAGGCCTGCGGGGCGGATGCCTGGGCCAATCCGGATGCCTTCGCCAGCGGAGTGAGCGTGGGCTCCCCGCCGGATATGTACAACCAGCTCGGCCAAGACTGGTCCCCGCCGCCTTTCAACCCGGTGGAGCTGGACCGCCAGCACTACGCACCGGTGCGCGATATGGCCCGCACCGTCATGCGCCACGCCGGCGCGCTGCGCATCGACCACGTCATGGGATTCTTCCGGCTGTGGTGGATCCCGGCGGGCAATAAGCCGGTGGACGGCACCTACGTCTATTACAACCACGAAGCCCTCATCGGCGTGCTCATGCTGGAAGCGGTGCGCTCGGGCACCTTCCTCATCGGGGAAGACCTGGGCAACGTGGAACCCTGGGTGCGTGATTTCCTCACCGAACGCGGGATTTTCGGCACCTCCGTCATGCTCTTCGAAAAAGAAGGGGAAGCTTTCCGGGCCCCCGAACACTACCGCAGCGCTTCCCTGGTCACGGTGGATACCCACGACCTGCCCCCGCTGGCCGGCTACCTGGCCGGCGAACATGTGGACCTGCGCGCCTCCTTGAATATCTTGGTGGAGCCGGTGGAGCAGGTGCGCGAAGAAGCCCGCCGCGAGCGTAGCGTGCTTATTGATACCCTGTGCGGCTGCGGTTTGTTGGAGAGCCACGATCCCACCGAACGTGAGCTCATCGAGGCGATGCACTGCTATATTGCCCGCACTCCTGCCCAGCTCCAGGCCATTGCCCTGGTGGACGCGGTGGGTGAGCGACGCACCCAAAACCAGCCCGGTACCGATACCGAGTACCCGAATTGGAAGATCCCGCTGGCCGACGGCACCGAATCCGTGGTCCTCACTGAGGATCTGGGTGAGCACCCCCGGCTGCGCTCCCTTATCGCCGCATACACGGCGGAATACGAGCGCTGCCATCCGCACGGCTAAGGTGGCTTGCGGGAACAAGCGGCTTCGCGGCTGTTTTTAAAGGTACGACGACGCAGGTAGGCCTGTCTCCTAAAATTTGCGCAAATTTTAGGAGACAGGCCTACCTGTTGCCCAGCGCTTCTTCTTAGAGTGAATGCACCGGCCGGTCTGCCCCTTTCCTGAACTGGAAACGGGGCGCGGGGCAAGGAGTACGGCGCGCAACGGAAGCGCACCGTTCCCGCCATCGCAGCGCCAGCCACGATCAGCATTCTCAACGGTGAGGAGAGAACATGAAAAAACATCTCGTACCATTTTCGGCCACCGCCGCGTCACTCGGTGGCTTCCTCTTCGGTTTCGATACCGCGGTGATTTCCGGAACCACGGCAGCCCTCCAAGATAAATGGGATTTGAGCGCCGGGCAGTTGGGCTTCACAGTTTCCTGCGCCCTTATCGGCACCATTATCGGGGCGCTTTTCGGTGGCATCCCGGCCGATAAATGGGGCCGGCGCCCCGTCCTCAAGGGTGTGGCGGCCCTCTACCTCATCACCTCTGTATGCGTGGCGGTGGCCAATAGCTGGGTATTCTTCCTCATCTTCCGCATGCTCGGCGGAATCGCGGTGGGGGCATCCTCGGTGATCGCCCCGCTGTATACAGCGGAGATTTCCCCGGCGGCACGGCGCGGAAAACTGGTGGCCACGGTGCAGCTTAATATCGTGATCGGCATCGTGGTGTCCTACTTCTCCAATTACATCATCGTCAAGATGATGCCGGTGGAACTGGGCTGGCGCTGGATGCTCGGTATTCAGGCGGTACCCTCCCTTATCTTCCTCGCGGTGTGCTACTTCATCCCGGAAAGCCCGCGCTGGCTCTACACCCGCGGGCGCGACTCCGAATCACTGCGCGTCATGGAAGACCTGTGGGGTAAGAACGAAGCCGCCCAGGTGATGGAAAATATGCACAATGCTGCCCCGCACGCCGCGGCAACCGAGCCTTTCTTCTCCAAGCGCACCGCCCGCCCCATCACCATGGCGATCCTCATCGCCTTCTTCTCCCAGTTCGCGGGTACCAACGCGGTGCTCTACTACGCACCGTCCTTGCTCCAGTCGGCCGGCATCGCCGGCG